>NZ_JBRREK010000051.1:0-30185 GCF_056760235.1 Stenotrophomonas sp. STEN018 | reverse complement strand
GGCTCTACCGGGAAATCCAACAGGTAGTGGGGGGGGCGCGGAGGGCGGGGGGGCGCGCAGCAAGCCAAAAAACCCCACGATAAAACAAAAAAAGAGGGGGGGGGGCGGGGGGGGGGCCGGCGCCGGGGGGGCGCACGCGGCCACCCCCCCGCCCCCCCCCCCCCCCCCCCCCCCCCCCCCACTACCGGTCATCTCTCAGGTATTACCCTCACCACCGGCCAACACACGGTGCCAGCCTTCCACGCCGAGCTGGTCCAGCGTGGCGATGTTGCGCTCGACAATCACGTCCGGGTCGGGGAACGCAGCCACCGCACGCTCAACGCTGTCTTCGCGCAGCAGGTGCAGGGTGGGGTAGGGCGAACGGTTGGTGTAATTGCTCACATCATCGGGTGCAGCACCGGCGAACTGGTACTGCGGGTGGAAGCTGGCCACCTGCAGGATGCCCTGCAGATCCAACGCTTCCACTGCCGCATCGGCGTTTTCCAGAAAATCGTTGTAGTCCAGGAAATCTCCGAGAACTTCCGGGTGGATGATCAGCGTGGTGTCGACCTGCTCAACCGGAGTGTCGCGCAATAGCAGCAGCTCTTCGGCCAGCTGCTCCAGCAGCGCCTCCGGTGTGGTCGCATCGCTGAGCACGAAGCGCACCTGCTGCTTGACGTAAACCGCCTTGGCGAACGGGCACAGGTTCAATCCGATCACCGCTTTTTCCAGCCAGTTGCGGGTGACGGCGATGGGATCGATGGCGGCTTCTTCGTTCATGGCTGGCTCGTTCATGGCTGGAGCTTGGGCTGGCAGGGCAGGCGATTGTAGTGGTCATCGGCGTTGGCTGCCGTCGTGCTGTCATCGCGATGGCGTTCACTGTGCACAAACTGGACACCGTGCATTGTTGAAATTCCCATGCTTTCAGCGGCTTGCAAGGATCTCGCCGAAGGCTAATAGGCAGTTGCCGGGCGCAGGTATTCAATGTCGGCACAGACCACGCTAGGAGTACAGGCAATGGCAGAACAGGCGTTTCTTCCCCCCGCGTTATGGGCGGGCAAGCAATTTGATGGTCAATGGCAGGCCGGTGCCAGCCAGCAGGATGTGATCGAGCCGGCCACCGGCAAGGTACTCGGCAGCATCGCGATGGCAGACCCGGCGCAGATTGCGCGCTCGGCTGCTGTCGCCGCCAAGGCGCAGCGCGACTGGGCCAATGCGCCCTATGAAACCCGCGCACAGGTGTTGCGCCGCGCCGCGCAGTTGGCCGACGAACACGCCGCCGAGATCATCGACTGGTTGGTGCGTGAGTCCGGTTCGACCAAGCTCAAGGCAGGCTTTGAGAACAAGGTAAGCACCAAGGCCTTGCAGGAAGCCGCAGCGTTGCCCTCGCGCAGTGTTGGCGAGATCCTGCCGTCCTCGTCGGGGCGGCTCAATCTGGCACGCCGCCGCCCGCTGGGCGTGGTCGGAGTGATCTCCCCATTCAACTTCCCCTTGTACCTGGCCATGCGCGCGGTAGCGCCGGCGCTGGCGCTGGGCAACGCGGTGGTGCTCAAGCCCGATCCGCGCACGGCGGTATGCGGTGGTTTCGTGATCGCACGCCTGTTTGAACTGGCCGGATTGCCGGCGGGTGTACTGCACGTGCTGCCCGGTGATGGCGTAGCAGGTGCGGCGCTGACCAGCGATCCCAATATCGCCATGATCCAGTTCACCGGTTCCACCGCTGCGGGTCGCAAGGTCGGCGAAGCAGCTGGCCGGCATCTGAAGAAAGTGTCGTTGGAGCTCGGCGGCAAGAACGCGCTGATCGTGCTCGACGATGCCGATATCGATCTGGCCATCGCCAATACCGCCTGGGGCGTCTATCTGCATCAGGGGCAGATCTGCATGGCCACTGGCCGTGTGCTGGTTCAACGCGGCATCTATGCGCAGTTCCTGGAGAAGCTCATCGCCAAGGCGCAGTCGCTGACCGTTGGCGACCCAGCCCAGGCTGATGTTGCGCTAGGCCCATTGATCAACGCACAGCAGCGCGACCATGCCGCGCGCGTGGTGGCCGAGGCTGCAGCAGCCGGCGCAACGCTGGAAACCGGCGGCACCTATCAGGATCTGTTCTTCGAACCGACCGTGCTCAGCGGCGTGGACAAGACCAATCCCGCCTTCCGTGCGGAGATATTTGCACCGGTGGCGGTGGTGGTGCCGTTCGACAGCGATGAAGAGGCTGCAGCGCTGGCCAACGACACCGAGTACGGCCTGTCGATGGCCATCGTCTCCAGCAATGTCGACCGTGCCTTGAAGCTGGGTGAGCAACTGCACACCGGCATCCTGCATATCAACGACCAGACCGTGAATGACGAGGTCATCAATCCGTTTGGCGGTGTTGGCGCCTCCGGCAATGGCAGCAGCATCGGCGGCCCGGCCAACATCGAAGAGTTCACCCAATGGCAATGGCTGACCATCAAAGGCGAAGCCCCGGCCTATCCACTCTGAACAGGAGAAACTCATGAGTGCATCTGCAGAACTGCGTGATATCACCGTGGCGGTGGCGCGCGAGAAGGAAAAGCCGTTCACCATCGAGAAGGCGCGCATCCGTGGTCCCAAGGATGACGAAGTACTGGTCCGCGTCGTTGCGACGGGCCTGTGCCACACCGACCTGATCGTGCGTGACCAGTACTACCCGGTGCCGCTGCCGGCGGTGCTCGGGCATGAAGGGGCGGGCGTGATCGAAGCGCTGGGTCCGGGCGTCAAGGATCTGAAGGTAGGCGACCATGTGGTGCTCACCTACGGTGCCTGCGGTCACTGCGATCCCTGCAGCGGTGGCCATGGTGCCTACTGCAAGGATTTCTTCGGCCTGAATTTTGGCGGTGGCGAACTCGATGGCAGTACCGCCATCCAGGATCCGCACGGCCAGCCACTGCACGATCACTTCTTCGCCCAGTCCTCGTTTGCGACCTATGCGCTTAGCCGCGAGAACAATGCGATCAAGGTGCCTGAGGATGCACCTCTGGAACTGCTGGGCCCGCTGGGCTGCGGCATCCAGACCGGTGCCGGTGCGGTGATCAATTCGCTCAAGGTGCGCGCCGGCAGCAGCTTTGCCGCTTATGGCGCGGGTGCGGTCGGCCTGAGTGCGGTGATGGCCGCACGTGTGGCCGGTGCCACCACCATCATCGCCATCGACGTGGTGCCGTCGCGGTTGGAATTGGCCAAGGAGCTGGGTGCCACGCATACGATCAACAGCCGCGAGGTGGACGTGATCGAGGCGGTGCGCGCCATCACCGCTGGTGGCGTTGATTTCGCGCTGGAATCCACCGGTCGTACGGAGGTATTGGAGCAGGGCATCGAAGCGTTGGGCGGGTTGGGCGTGATCGGCGTGGTGGGTGCGCCCAAGCTGGGGGTCAAGGCCGCGTTCGACGTCAACAACCTGCTGCTGGGTGGCCGCAGCATCCGCGGCATCGTTGAAGGTGACAGTGTGCCCAAGGTGTTCATTCCGCAGCTGGTACAGCTGTACCAGCAGGGCCGCTTCCCGTTCGACAAGCTGGTCAGATTCTATCCGTTGGAACAGATCAACCAGGCCGCAGAAGACAGCCTCAAGGGCATCACCTTGAAGCCGGTGCTCAAGATCGGTTGATGGAACAAACCGTCGCGGGCTGTTCTGGCCCGCGATGGCGATCCAGTCAGCGAACGGGGTGTAGGCTGGGCGCAGTTGTCTGGAGGACGCCCATGGCCGACACGCTCGTGCAGCAGAAACGTCTTGCAGCGGCGCGACAGCGCTTTGCCGAAGGTGGCAGCCTTCCCGCGCAACTGCTGTCACCCGCACTGCTGCGCTCCTGGGAGCGCTCACGACAAGCGGGCGTGCGTCCACAGCAGGCACCGCAGTACTCTTCGTTGGCGAAACGCCAGATACGTCTGGATGATCCGGCCGATCGCCTGTTGGCGCGCTGTGCGCGTCAGGACATGGACGATCTCTGGGCGGCATTCGGTGGCCGTCGTTGGACCCTGTTCTGCGTCAATCGTGATGGCCTGATCATCGCCCAGCGCGAACATGGCCTGGGCGACGAGGCGATATTGCGGCCGATCCAGGTCGGCCGGCGCGTGCGCGAAATCGAGATCGGCACCACCGCGCCGTCCTGCGCACTGGCCGAAGATGCACCGGCGGTGGTGCGCGGCAACGAGCACTATCTTGATGGATTCTCCGAGGTCTATTGCCTGAGCGTGCCGCTGCATGGCGCCGATGGCGAAGTGCTGGGGGCGCTGGATATCACCGGCATCGGTGAACGCGATAGCGAACTGCTGCGCTGTCATTTCCGTCAGGCAGCGTTGTCGATCGAGAACCAGTTGATCCAGCAGCTGCGTGATTGCCATCTGCTGGCGCTGCAGCACGACGCGCGCTGGTTGGGTACGCCGCTGCAAGGGGTGCTGGCGGTGGACGAGGACGGCATACTGCGGGCCGCCAACAGCGTGGCGCGGCGCATCCTTGGCCTGCCGCGTAGCGGGTTGTTGTCGTTGCTGACACTGGATGGCGTGTTCGCCGAGGCCAGCGTGCACCAGCGCCGTCGCCTGTTGCAGGCCGGACCGGTGCATCGGGTGCCGCTGCATGCGGACAGTGCCTTGCAGGTGCAGTATCTGCGTGGGCCGGTGCGCTCGCGTGCCAGTACCCAGGCCGTTGCGGTGGCAGCGACGAGTTCGCTACGCACCCAAGGTGCACAGGCGGTACGTGAAGCGGTGGCTGCGCATGCTGGCAATCTCAGCGCGGCGGCACGTCAGCTGGGTATTTCGCGCACCACGCTGTACCGCAAGTTGCAGCAGGCCGGTTGAGCCTGCTGCAACAGGTTTATTGCAGCAGGGTTTACATCAGTCGCGGAAGTTGTCGAACTGCAGCGGCTGTTCGAAGTCGTCCTTCTTCAGCAGCGCCATCACTTCTTGCAGATCGTCACGCTTCTTGCCGTTGACGCGCAGCTTGTCACCGTTGATCTGGGTGTCGACCTTGATCTTGGATTCCTTGATCTTGGCGGCGATCTGCTTGGCCAGCTTCTGCTCGATGCCCTGCTTGACCGTCACCTGCTGGCGCGCGCCACCCAGATTGGTCTCGATGTCGCCGAACTCCATGCAACGGAAATCGATACTGCGCGCGGCCAGGCGCTGCTTGAGGATGTCGGCCATCTGCTTGAGCTGGAAATCGGTAGGCGCGGTGAGCTTGATCAGCTTCTCGCCGTCCTGCTCGAAGCTCGCGGCCACACCCTTGAAATCGAAGCGGGTGGACAGCTCGCGGTTGGCCTGGTCGATGGCGTTGGTCAGCTCGTGCTTGTCAACTTCGGATACGACGTCAAAAGAAGGCATGGGGCCTGCTCCAATCAGAAAACAGCCGCCATTCTAGGCGATTGGCGGGGAGGGGATGGCGCGCGCGGATGCTTCTTCCCTGTCTGCGCATGCTGCTGGGCGGCCATCGCTGTCTTCCTCACAACCCCAGCCGCAGCTTCACCTCAGCCGCAATCCGCGTGGTCTCACGCAGTGGTTCAACTGCAAGGCTCAGATCAGCATCCAATGCCGCCAGCCCATCCAACAATCGCCCACGCTCCCGCAAGGCCTGCTGGAAGCGCGCCATCCGTTCCTGCGCGCGTGTACCCAGCAGCACCCCAACCGGCACGCGGGTGGCGCAGGCTTCGGACAACAGATTGACCGAGTCCGGCGTGCAGACAATGCGGTCGGCCCAGCCCAGCAGGCCGGCATAGGGATTGGAGCCGTCGCCGCCATCGGCCCAGATCACCCCAGGCACGTCGTCGAAGGCGCGCAGCAGGGCGGCCGTCACCGCGCGCGGGGTACGCCGTGAGGTAGTGGCCAGCACGCTGCCGCCGTCGGCGCGGATGCGCGCGGCCAGCTGCTGGAACAATGGCTGGATGTCGCTGTCCTGCCACGGCGCGTGGTCGGTAGGGCCGCCCACCAGCAAGGCGGTACGCGGCCCCGGCAGCTGCTCGAAGCTGGAGAACGCGGCCCGGCCCCAGGCCAGCCAGTCATCGCTGACCGGGTTGAGGCTGCCCAGCAGGGTGAGCACGTTGTCCGCGCGCAGGCGGTCGTGCTCGGGCACCACCAGCAGGTCCCAGTGGCGCGGGGAAATACGTGGGTCGAGGATCTGCACGGTGCGGCTGCCGCGTTGGCGCAGCACCCGCAATGCGCCAGCGGCCTGCCGGCCACAGCCAATCGCCAGCGCCGGTGCGCTGCTGGCCAACTGCGCGAACTGCGGTCCAAAACCGCGCGCAGCGCCCGGCAGCAGGCGCGGCGCCAGCCAGCGCCAGGGTGCCTGCGGCTGCAACTGCAAGCGTTGCTGGCCGCCAAGGCCCAGCGCAGACGCCAGCGCCACCGCCTGGCGCACATTGCCGGCGCGGCCGTCGGTGATCGTCCAGGGGAGCGTCGATCGTTTCGCGTATGGCATTAATTCGTTTCAAAAAGGCTGGGTGTTGCAACAGCCAGAGGGCTCTACACTGCGACCTCTGATCGGCGTGTCATTGTCCCGGGCTGACCGGTGCAATGTCACGACCGTAGCCAATTCATCACGGAGTTTCCATGTCCGACATCTTCAACGATGCCGCGCTTGACCAGCTGTTCCGCACCGCCCGCACCCAGAACACGTTCCAGGACCGCCCGGTTGAGGACAGCCAGCTGCGTGCCCTGTACGACCTGCTGAAGTGGGCGCCCACCTCCGCCAATGCCAGCCCGGCGCGCTTTGTGTTCGTCAAATCGGCCGAAGCCAAGCAGAAGCTGGCGCCGGCGCTGTCCGAGGGCAACCTGGCCAAGACCCTGGCCGCCCCGGTCACGGTGATCGTTGGTTTCGATCTGGACTTCCACGAGAAGCTGCCCTACCTGTTCCCCCACACCGACGCCAAGGCCTGGTTTGACGGCCCGCGCGAAGGCCGCCATGAGGCTGCGTTCCGCAACGGCAGCCTGCAGGGTGCCTATCTGATCCTGGCCGCGCGCGCGCTGGGCCTGGATGCAGGCCCGATGTCGGGCTTCGACCCGGCCAAGGTGGATGAAGCGTTTTTTGCCGGCACCGCCATCAAGTCCAATTTCCTCGTCAATCTGGGCTATGGCGACCCGTCCGGCATCTTCCCGCGCTTGCCGCGGCTTTCCTTCGACGAAGCCGCGCGCATTGCCTGATTGTTGAAGTGTTCCACACGGCCTCCGTCACACCGGCTGACGCCGTGCTTGTTGAAACTGACCCTGTTCTGTCTATCACCTCCAAGGAGAGATCCATGTCCGCTATGACCAAGTTGCTGCTCCCGCTGGCCCTGGCCGCTGCCATCACCGCCTGCTCCAAGCCGGCCGACACCGCTGCCCCGGCTGCCGCACCGGCCGAAACCGCCGCTGCTCCGGCTGACGCCGCTGCAGCTGCCCCGGCCGCCCCGGAAGCCGCTGCGATCCAGATCGCCGCCGGCACCTATAAGCTCGACCCGACCCACACCGACGTGCTGGTGCAGTGGAGCCACATGGGCTTCTCCAACCCGAGCGCGCACTTCGGCAACGCTGACGGCACCCTTGTGTACGACGCCGCTGACGTTGGCAAGTCGAGCGTGGAAGTGACCCTGCCGCTGAGCGGCTTGAACAGCTTCACCGCCAAGTTCGACGAGCACCTGCGCAGCGCCGATTTCTTTGACGCCGCCAAGTTCCCGACCGCCACCTTCAAGAGCACCAAGGTGGAAGCAGCCGGCACCAACAAGCTGACCGTGACCGGCGACCTGACCGTCAAGGGCATCACCAAGCCGGTGGTGTTGGACGTGACCGTCAACGGTGCCGGTGAGCACCCGATGGCCAAGGTGCCGTCGGTTGGCTTCGACGCCACCACCACCATCAAGCGCAGCGATTTCGGCGTGGGCGCCTATGCCCCGGCCGTCAGCGACGACGTCAAGATCCGCATCACCACCGAAGCCTCGATCCCGAAGGCCGAGGAAGCAGCCGCCAAGTAATCGCGCCAGCGCTTACTTCGCAGCACGCAACAAACGCAAAGGCCCGCCATTGGCGGGCCTTTGTCGTTCGGGCGCTCGGACTCTTTGACTCTCTGGCTGCTGTGCCTTTTGTGGGAGCGGTGTAAGCCGCGAAGCAGATACATCGTCAGCTGGCACGGGTTCCAATATCTTCGGCAACTCTAGCTTCGCGGCTTACGCCGCTCCCACAAACGAGCGCTCAACCAATCCGCACTGGCATTCCGGCAAGCCGCACATGTATGGCCAACTGCCGCAGATAGCCGCCCGCTGCACACAGCAGCGCATTGCCAACAGGCTTCAACATGCGCCTACTCCAGCGCTCATGGAAACACCGCGCATACGGCAGCAGCACATCCGAAAAGATCACCATCAGCTGCGCGGAGAAAAGCGCGAGCAACACTTCCAGCCCCAATGCATCCAGCACAGGCACCAAGGTAGCCAGTTCCGGGTTGGAGACGATGCACAGAATTACGACGGTGGTAAGCAAGGCGGCCGCTCGGCCGCGCCAGTTGCGAGTCTTCATTCGTCGAACCATAGCAAGTAGCAGCCGTGGTTGATGACTGAGGCCTGGCCTGCGCTACTGGCGAGAATCGGTGCGGCGCGGGTTCACCGATTCGAGCAGGTACCCGGTAGCTGGGGAATGTGGCGCGGCGGGGGGACAGCTTGCTCATGGCCTCGCTCATCCAACCGCACCTTGCCAACGCCAGCCACCGCCTCGGCAACGGACGGAACCGGTTCCTCTCCTGCCAGCTGCCTCGCCAGCTCGACATTGGCGATGTGCCCATGCATGAACAGCAGATCGGCGTAAACGCTCATTTCCTTGCTCCTTGTTGAGAGGATTTGAGGTTAGTTCCGGGATATATTCCGGAAAAGCGAGCATCCTTCAACCAAATATTGAATTTAACTCAAGCCTGATGTCTAAGCCCCCACTCCAGTTCCTGCAGGGCTTCGTGCTTGCCGCGCGTATGGGCAATATGTCGCGCGCGGCCGAAGCGATGAATGTCACCGTCAGCGCTCTGAGCCATCAGATGCGCCAGCTGGAGCAGCGGCTCGGCTATCCGCTGCTGCTACGGCAGGCACGCGGTGTTGCGCCGACGCAGGAAGGGCGGCGTCTGCTCGACCAGGTAGGCCCGCACCTGGATGCGATCAACGAGGTGTTCCGTCCGTTCCAGGCACGGCGTGATTGCGTGCTGTCGATCAGCGCGGTGCCGACGATGGCATCGGCATGGCTGGTACCGCGTCTGGGCCGCTTCGTGGCTGCGCATCCACAGATCGAAATCAACCTGCAATCGAATCAGCTACTGATCGATTTCGAACGGCAGCTGCAGTTCGACGCGGCTATGCGCATCGGCGATGGCCGTTGGCCGGGGGTTATCGCTGAGCCCTTGATCGACGAGTGGCTGGTGCCGATGGCCAGCCGGGCATTGGTCGAACGCATGGGTGGCATCGATGCGAAGCCGCTGTCGGAGTGGCCGCTATTGGGCGACCCGGATGGCGAATGGGATCGCTGGTTCGCGCTGATCGGCGCAAAGGCGCCCAAACGCTATGTTGCGATCTTCGATGATTCCGAGTCGCACCACCGTGCGGCCTTGGAGGGCGTAGGCGTGGCGCTCGGGAGGGTGACGCGCGCGCAGCTGCTGCTGCAGTCAGGCCAGTTGTTGTTGCTGTCTGATCAACGCTTGAAAACCGCGTGGTCGCACTGGCTGGTCTATCCGGAGCGCTCTAGCAACCACCGCGGTTTTCTGGCATTCCGTGAATGGCTGCATGCGGAAGCTGATGCGTATCGTGAGCACATGGGCGAACAGCGCTGAGGTCGGTAGTCAGCACGCATTGCCTGCTGACCAGGTTGTCACTTGATCCAGGGCGCAAATACTCGCAAGCGCTGTGGTCGCGAAGACAGTGTAAAGGCCACCAACATCGCAGCAGCGCTCAAGGCCATTACCCAGACCAGCACGGCCATCGTTGCGTGATCCACCGCCAGGCACAGCGCCAATGCAATGCAGATGCTGCAGCTGCCAAGGATACGCAACAGACGCAGGGCACTGGGTGAGGGCTCGCGCTGCCATACCTGCAGCGCATGCACCTGCATGGACAGCGCCAGCCAGGCCATGCCGGCAAGACTGCTCAACAACGCGGCGCCCAGCATGAGGTTGGCGGGTAGGGACTCATGCATGAGCGTTCCCTCGGTGTGCGGCCTGTTTTGCATGCGCGCGCTGGCCCAGCTTGCGCGCGGCAATGACGGCGACGGCCGCACTGCCGAGCAGGAACAGATCGATGCCAGCCACCGGCCAATAGGCGCGCGACAGCGTACGCAGCAGGTGGTCGCCAGTGGTGATCCAGTTCAAGGCCACCGCTGCGACTGCCATCACCGCGATGGCCCAGGTCTGTTCGCGCCACGCCGGATTGGTGAGCCCACGTGCGACAGGCGCGCCACGTATTCCCGCGTGCACCAATGCCAATGCCCACACCGCCCAGAACGCATAGCGTTCCCAGTCGCCACGGCCGGGCAGGGCTTCGGGCAGCAGGCGGTTGGCAATCAGGATGCCTAGCGTAGCCAGCAGCATGCCGGTAACCGTGGTCACCGCCAGCGCATCGACGATGCGTGCACCTTGGCTGCCTTGTTGTGCGTGCTGGCGCTTGCGCTTCTCGACGAAGAAGATGAAGCCGGTGGCAATGCACACCGCGCCGGCGAGGCCGCCGAACACATACAGCCAACGCAGCAGCCAATGGCGGAAGTGCTGCAGGTGCAGGCCAGTGAGGAACTCGGCCATGCGTGCTACCGGCGTTGCAGCTGGGTCCTCGCGGATCAGCTTGCCGTCCGAGGATTTGAAATGGATGCCATCGCCTACCAAGGCGATGCGGTCGGTACCGGCACGGTAGACGCTGACGTAGCCATTGGCATCGCCAACATGTTGCAGCACCAGGAAACCGACATCGCCGGCCTTGTCATTGGCCTCCCAGCGCCGCTGCGCCTGCGCGACCATCGCATCCACCGATGCCAGGCCGGCGGCGACGCCTGCGCGCTGATGCGGCAGGCCGGTTTCCTGCGCTTCCATCCGCTCGTGCAGATCATGCAAGTCGTGCAGCTGGGTATGCCCGACCGGAAAATAGTAGGTACCGGCGAAGATCAGCAGGCCGGTGAGTGCGAAGAAGAAGTGGAAGGGCAGCGCCACCACGCCGGTAAGGTTGTGCAGATCCAGCACGCTGCGGAGCCTGGCCTTGCCGGGGCGGAAGGTGAAGAACTCGCGGAATATTTTCCGGTGCATCACCACGCCGCTGATCAATGCGGCCAGCATCACCAATGCGGAGAAGCCGACGATCCAGATGCCCAGGTTCTTCCAGTCCAGGGTCAGGCCGTAGTGCAGGGGAAAGAAGAAGCCGCTGCCGATCTTCAAATGGTCGTCGGGAAGCACGCTGCCATCGCGCGGATCGATGGTGGCATAGGCCCAGATCAGCTCTTCCGGGTCCTTGGCATTGGGCACCTGATAGCCGGCATACAGCGCCAGCACCGGATCACGGTGGGTGGTGTAGGCGCTCCAACTGGCGACCTTGTCGAAGTGGGTGGGCATCGGTCCGTTGACGCGCGGGCGCATTGCATCGATGGCTTCCTTGTTCGGCTGCATGCGCTCGAACGCGGGCCGCAGCACCTTCTCGAAGGACGGCATCGGTTGCGGCTCGATGCGGGTTGCCGGTATTGCCCAGCGGTCGATTTCTCGATCGAAGACCGACAAGGCACCAAAGAAGAACGCTGCCATCAGCACGAAGCCCAGCACCAAGCCGAACCAGGTATGCAGCCACGCCATTGCTTGCCGGAAACTATTGAACATGGGCTTCTCCGGTCATGCCAGCAGGGATTGGACCAGCGATGCGGCGCCCGCCATCAGCAGGCCACCTCCGAGCAAAACGATCCATATGCGCAGCAGGCGTTGGGTCGCGATGCTCCACAGGAAGACCGTCACGTAGGCGAGCAGGCCAATGAAGGCGCCCAGGAACTCGGCGTCGTGGAAATTGAGTTTGGCTGCGAACAACAGACAGGTTGCCAACGCCACCGTGCCCCATGCGAAGACGTAGCCGCCGAACATGGCGGCCAGTACACGCAGCACGATCTGGCGTCGTGAGCGGGAGGGCGTGGCGATGGTGGTTGATTGGGACATGGTGTTGGTGGCGTCTCAGGTATCAGTTTGGGTGGAGCGTTGTCTGTAGCCCCTCTCCCCGTAAGAGAGGGGTTGGGGAGAGGGCGAGGGTCCGGGTGTAGGTGAGGTTGGCAGCGAAGTGCTACCCCTCTCCCGCCCGCTGGGCACCCTCTCCCATCCGCTGCACTCAGAACCGCCAGTCAAAACTCAGCTGGTAATTGCGCGGCGCACCGTAGTAACCAATCTGGTACAGGCTGTTGATGTACTTCTGATCGGTGAGATTGTTGATGTTGGCGCGGATCGTTGCATTGGGCAGGACGTCCCAGGCAACGAAGGCGTTCAGCACGGCATAGCTGCCCTGACGCACCACCATGTTGGTGTAGCTTTCCTTGGTGGAGGTGTTGCTCTGCCAGCGGCCACCGAGGCCGAACGACAGTGCTTCGTAACTCGGCAGATGTGAGGTCAGCATCAGGTTGGCTGTGCGGCGCGGCACCCAGGTGTAGGTGCTGCCACCGTCCTGGTTGCTCATCTTCAACTGGGTGTAGCCGAACACCAGATTGGTGTTGTCGCCGAGCTTGCCGGTGGCTTCGAACTCCACGCCCTTGGATTCCACGTCCACGCCGTAGTACCAGTAATTGGCAGTGGCGAAGTCATAACCACCATAGGTGGACAGGTTCTCCTGCTTGGCCTTGAACAGCGCCAGCGTGGTCAGCAGGCGGCGGTCCAGCCATTCGGCCTTGATGCCGACTTCATAGTTCACGCCCTTGGTCGGGTCCAGATAGACATGCTTGATGTCGTATTGGTCCTGCGGCTGGTAGATGTCGGAGTAGCTGACATAACCGAGCACGCTGTCGTTGAAGTCCCAGGTCAGGCCGGCATAGGGACTGATGTTGTCTTCGGTCTGGTTGAAGGCTACGCCGTTGTTGCCGTCGCGGTGGTACTCGGCCCAGTTGAAGCCGATCACCGACTTGAACCGATCAGTGAAGCTCAATCGGGTTGCGCCATAGCCACGCTTCAGGCGCTGATTGGTCCAGTTGGACTTGGTACGCGCGCCCCACTGCGGTTCGGCGATGACATTCCCTGCATACGGGAACGCAGGCAGCGCACCGAACGAAGGATCGCTGCTGGCAACCGGGTGGTCCCAGGTGGTCTCCTCGCTCTTGGCGATGCTGAAGCCGAACATGGCTTCCTGCTCGCGGCCAAACAGCTGGAAGCGGCCATTCAAGGTGATGTCGCCCAGATGCGAACTGCCTTGGTCGATGCCCTTGTACGACCAGCCAAGCAGACCTTCGCCGGTCAGCGGGTCGAGCCCGGTGGTGGTGTAGGCGAAGAACAACTGGTCGTCACTGCCGGTCTTGCGGTAGTTGTACGACGCCTTGACCTGCCAGTCCGCGCCCAATTGGTGGGTGTACTCGGCGAAGGCGGTTTCGGTCTTGGTGTCCCAGTAGGTCCAGTCCTGGGTGGTGGAGGCGCTGCGCCGCCATGAGGCTTGGCTGCCATCAGCGTTGACGAAGGTCAGCGCGCCCCACATGTTCTGGTCGCTGTTGGCCTTCTGCCACGAATAGCCCATGGTCAGCGTGCCGTTGTCGCCGATCTGGCCATCGACCACGCCGTAGAAGAAGTTGCGGTCGGTATTGAAGCCGCGCAGATAGGAGTCGCCGTCTTCATGTGCGGCTGCCACGCGGCCGGCCCAACGGCCGTCCTCGGTGAAGGGTGTGGCGTAGTCGATCTCGACGCGGCGTTTTCCCCACGAGCCAACACTGACGCCAAACTGGCCCTTGGCTTCGTTGGTTGGGCGTTTGCGCACGTAGTTGATGGTGCCGGATGCGTTGCCCACACCGGTGAGCAGGCCATTGGCGCCGCGGATCACCTCGAGCTTCTCGTAGCCGAAGGCATCCATCGCACCGGTGACGATGCTCCAGTCATTGGGCAGACCGACGCCGTCGATCTGGGTGTTCTTGATGTCGAAACCGCGCGCCACGTAATTGGTGCGGTTGGTTTCCCATTCTTCCACCTGGATGCCGGTGGCCAGGCGCAGCGCGTCGTTGATGTTGTCGATGCCGAACTGCTGCATCTGTTCGCCGCTGACCAGACTGATCGACTGCGGGGTTTCCTTGATATCCAGATCAAGGTTGGTAGCACCGTTGCTGACCCGATTGGCGCGCTGCGAGACCACCCGCACCGTATCCAGCTGGGTAGCGGTGTCATTTTCCGCGCCGGAGGCAGCAACAGGAGCGCTTTGTGGCGCTGCCAGAGCGGCACCACAGCTGCTGGCCAGGGCCAGGCAGATGGCGACCTTCAGACGATTGCCGACGCTGTGGAACGGGAACGATGAACCGGCGGCGTGAGCCGGACGGGTGAAGGGGCGACTGGGGTGCATGAGCGAGCCTGAACGTATTTAGATAACGGATTGACCACGGGCGGGGCGGTCCCGCTTCCGTTGCGGGTGATAGCTGCGCTCAAGCGGGCGGCGATGTTAGTGAGAAATTAAATGCGAATGATTCGCAATTTGCAACCATTCGGGCAGTCAGCTTCGTTCGACAGGCAGTGCCGGCCGGCGCGGCGAGCCGGAGTGCGTCAAGTCCGGATGCCATCGCACTGCTGTTGTGGAGCAGCTTGGTGTTGCCCCTGCTACTGCATGGCCTGCTGTCGAACGCGTGAACGAAGTGGCGGGGAAGAGCGCCGCCGATGGCATCTCCGGCGGGCTGATGCTGTTCGCTACCCGCGACAGGCAACTACGGCTGTTGGGCTGACTTGCGTTTCAACGCTCAGCGGCCGAACGGGAAGCGCCACGCAGTACCGGAATGAAGCGGACAGCCATGCCGACCAGCAGGAAGGCAGCCAGCATCGCCGCCGAATTCGCCAGCACCTTGGCGAATCCAATTTTGGCGACATCGATGAAGTAGTAGGGGTACATGCCGGTCAGTTCGCCGCGGATCAGCGCGTAGATGAAGTAGCCGATCGGGTAGAGGCACCATGTCAGTGGCACCAGCATGCCGAGTCGGCGTCGGGGAGCAAACGCTACCCAGTAGACAAGCGCCGAGAGTGGCTCCACGTAGTGCAGCAGATAGTCGGCGACCAGCTGCCATCCCTGCGGACTCCATGCATTGCGCAGCAGCAAGTGGTAGCCGGCGCCGACCATGACAATCGAGGTGATCGCACAGCCCAGCACCTCAGGTCGAGCGAAAAAACTGCCCAGGCGCGTAGCTCCAGCGACCAGCGGCAACGTAGCAGCAAGTGCGACGAACAGATTGGTAAGCACGGTGAAATAGGCGAGGAAAGCGAGCGTGCCGTGGATAACGCCGTGGCCGTTGGCAAACGCCAATTTGATGGATAGATAGAGCTGCAACAGCAGCGCTATCCATGCGACAGTCGCCAGTGCTGCCAGCATCATTCTGTCGAGTGCGTGAGGCTTCGTCTTCATCTGCTCCCCGATGGAGTTCAACCGCCCAGATGGCAGAGTAGCGCAGTGCGTGTATTCAGCCCGCAAGCAAGCTGGCGCGGCAGTCCGCAACTACTGAAAGCCCCTCTCCCTTCACGGGAGCGGGGTTGGGGAGAGGGCGACGCAAGCGGCATCTTCGCTGGGCACGGGGGGAAACTCCGAAGCTGATGCTCCTTCTTGCTCAAGCAGTAGCGTCACTCAGCCCACAGGCAGGAACCGCGTGACCTTCCGCTTGAGCAGTTCCACCAGCACCGGATCCATATAGTCGTAGTCGTCGGGTATCTCCAGGCAGATGACCCGCTTACCGCCCAAATGGGCGCGGAACTTCTTCGACAGCTTGTTGCGATGGGCATTCTCCATCACAAAAATCAGGTCCGCCCAGCGCAACAGCTCTGGCGACACCGGCGTGCTGGCTTCATTTCCCAGCCCAGCAGACAGTGCTTCTACGCCGGGCCAGTCAGCGAAAACCTGCTCGGCGGTAGGACTGCGCAGACGATTCTGGGTGCAGATGAAAAGGACATTGCGTGACATCGTGGTTGTTCCAGAGTGCAGCGCCTGATCAGGCGGGAGGTGCAGACGCCGCTGCGTGGATACCTTGTCGCTGCAGCATCGGAGTGAACATGACGACAGCCAGCAGCGGCCATCCAAAGAACAGCGCCCTGAAAAGCAGCGAGCTGTTCGTCATCCCCATCAACGTCAGCGAAACCAGGGTACCGCAGCCAAAACCGATCCAGATAAATGTCTTGTTGAAGGTCTGCTGGCCGGTGGCAAGCACAATGTAAGCGCGCCACAATGCGACGATGCCGAGCCAGCCGCCGGCAAGGCAGAGCAGCATCAGCACGGCACTGCCAAGATGCTCATCGCCTCGGATCGAGTCCACCGCGAACAACAGGGCCAATGCGCTGCAGAACAGCGCTACCAACGTACTCGGCACGATCACCACGAAGCCAATGAGCTGGGCCAGCAATTTCGTGCGCATGAGATCCTTCATGATGGAGTGCGGATCACGCCGCAGGAAGTTTCGTGGCTGCGTTGGGAGCGCGTACCCAGCGCAACCGCAGCAGGGTTACCGGAAGCTGCCCGGGAACTACCGAAGTCGCAGTCAGCGCGTATCCGCCTCCACCACCACCGCAGTTCCGTAACAGAGCACCTCGGTGAGCCCGGTCATCAGCTCGGTGGCGTCATAGCGTACGGCAATGATCGCGTTGGCGCCCAGCTGCCGGGCATGGCTCATCATGTCACGGTAGGTTTCATCGCGTGCCTGTTCGCACAGTTCGGTGTAAATGGTGATGTTGCCGCCGAAAATGGTCTGCAGTCCGCCGAGAAAGTTGCCGACGATGGAGCGCGAGCGCACGGTGATGCCGCGGACCAGACCGAGGTTGCGCACGACACGATAGCCCGGCAGCTCCAGTGCAGTGGTAATCATCGCATCGTTCAGCACGGCACTTGCCGTGCGCGGCGAGGAAGAGTTGTACGGGTCGGTCATGGGCGTGCCTTGGTCTGGATCGAGCGGAGGTCAAGCACCGAGTATGGCCCAATGCAGGCTGCTATCGGGCGCGGATTACTGCCCAACCATTTCGCGGAGTTCAATTACCCGGCCGATGTTCAACTGCATTGGGCAGAACGAGTACATGGGCGAGCCCACATAGGAGCCAGCCAGTTCGCAGTGCAGGTCCCGGTACACAAGCCATGACTTCTGTGCGCGCTCAAGCTTGGCTGCATCATCAGCGTTCTCTGCCAGCAGCTTGCTGTAGAGGGCGCGGTACAGGCGCGTCATCTCTGCCTTGGCTCCATCCGAAGCGGCGCTGGAGCATGCTTCGACCGTGCCGTTGTTTATCCCGCCGGCCTTGGCAAGGCAGTCGCTGTACACCTGCTGGTGATCCCGTGGTGTTGCCGTAGCTGCTGCGGCAAGGCTTGGTAGCAACCAAAGGACAAGGATGAGATGTCGCATCATGCATAACCTGTGGCTTGGCAGCCGCGGCTGCCTTGGTGGTAGTGTGCCGCCGGCTGCGACACTAAGTGGATCAGCGACGTGTGAGTTCCTGCCCATCGACCGTCATCTTCCAGCTGCCTTCCACTTGATGCGGTGGCGCCGACACCACGAAGCGGGTGGTCAACGGCCCAACCCCGACGATGAAGTCATCGCCTTCATAGGCCTTGATCGGTGCATCCAGTGACTTGCTGGTCGATGGGCTGGGTTTGTGTTTGTAGACAACGCGCCCACTTGCGTCGATGAACAGAAAGGTGGTGGTCGATTCCCAGGTGCCGACATAGTCCTGTTTGTCCGCAGGCACGGGCTTGCCGCAGGCGGCCAGCAGGCATGTGAACAGCAAACCAAGCAGGGCAATGCGGCCGCGGCGCAGCAAGGGTTGCGGTTGCATCGTGCCACGAGTGGCGTCGTGTGAGCTGGTGCCTCGCATCCTGAAGTCCCTTCTGTGAGCGTTGCTGGCAGATCAGCTGGATTGCGGCTGATCGGATGATTGGACCTGGCAGCACTCTGCCAACGAATGCCGAGGGCAGCAAGGTATCGCAGTCTGGAATTTTCAAGCGATCTCAACGCCAGCGGAACTCGCCAACGGTGGCGCAAACTGATGATCTGCAGCTTCCGCAACCTGCTACACCTACTCCTCAGTAGAACCTCACTCCGTTGCCGAGAACGACGCGTGATAGGCAACCGTTCCGTGCGGTAACGCGGTTCCGAATGAAAGCGCCTGGAAGTACTCGGCGGGCACACCGGGAAGCGTGAGCGCTGCCTTCGCTTCGAACCCAAACCGCGCGTAGTAAGCCGGCTCGCCCAGCACCACGCAGCCGGCAGCGCCGAGCGTACGAAGCCGGTTGAGCGTTTCCTCGATCAGTTGCGTGCCGATGCCTTGACCTTGCAACGGCGGCACGACCGACACCGGTCCGAGCCCATACCAGCCGATATCGGCGTCATCGATGGTTACCGGCGAGGCGGCAACGTGGCCAACGACTGCGCCCGACTGCTCCGCAACCAGGGAGACAGCAAGCTGCCCAGAGCGGCGCAATGCAGCCACGATGAACTGCTCGGTGTGACTGCTGTGCTCAGCGTTGGCGAAGGCGGCGATCGTCACCGCGTCGATGGCTGCGATGTCGGTGGGTGTTTCCTGGCGGATCTGGATATTCATCGGATCAGGGTGTGACGTCTACAGGGAGTGACTCGGAAACGGAAGCATATCGGTTTGGCTGTACGACCCACGGTCACTTGCAACCAAGGGTAACGATGGGTTCAAGGTAGGCGGGGAGCGTGCCGGCGCTATCCATGGCCGCAAGCGCATCAAAGCGGGGGATGCGCGCGGCCGGATCGGTGGCCAGCAAAGCCTTGTAGGCCTTGAGCATGCTGCGCATGCCTGCAAGCTGCGAAGGCTGCAGCGCGCCTTTCTGCGATGGATTGGCGACCTGGAAGGCGGCGCTGCCGAAGATGAACTGCGCCAACAACTCTGGACCATTCGGGACGCCATTGGCGGGTACTGGCGTCAGTACATCCGGGCAGATGTAGTCCACCGCGTCCTTGGTGCTGTCTTCCCACTCAAGCAGCAGGGCGCGGATACTGGTTGCCTCCGGGTGTCGTGGCTGCGCTTCCAGCAGGGCGGTCAGGCCCACAACCTGGGAGCTGTCGACTTTCAGTGTGCCGTCGTCCTTGGCGACACTGCCCAAAGGAAGAAGCAGCGAGAGCGCGAGCACCTGCCTTGGGAATCGCATTGCACTGCCTCCTGGAACGACAACGGCTTGCTAGTGCCGACAGAGCCCGGAATGCCCCGTGAGGGGCAGGGAAACGACCCCATTGATCATTGAACGAGATGGGGAGCTGCTCAATCACTTCCTCAGGGTGAACGAAAACAGCTTCGCGCATCTGCTGTGCATGCACTGTGCTTTTGTCCGTGCCAAGCACCGCAGACGGCCGCTGCCGTTGGCAGCAGCTCGCCTACCGTCGCCAAACTTACGCTGCTACCTGCAGGCGGCGCTGACCTGCTGGTCCAGGCCGGCGCGCATATCGGCCGTCGTCTGTGAGCCCGCCGCAGCCAGCGCGGCGGTGCGCATTGCCTTGGCACCATCACAGCTCTCGTTGGCTGCGGTGGTCGTATAACGGACCTGGGCACGCCGTTGGCCAGGTCCGACCGGTGCAGTGAATAGCGCTTGCGTGGGGTTGGAAGTTGAAGGCGATGCATAGCGGCGCAGGGAGGTTTCTCCCTCGCGGCACGGAATGGACTGGTAAGTGGTTGCCCCCTCCGGGCTGCTGCACTTGTACACGGCTTGGGCATGCGCCGTGGGCAGGGTGAACCAAAGCGTGGCGGATGTGAGCAGAGCGAGACAGACCGGTTTCATTGGCGCTCCATACGACAAGCTGAATAGGGGGGCGACGATTATGTCCGGTTGCGGAAAGCGAATCTGGAACCACTCCGCCTTTTTGGAAAGGCGGGGCGGACGAATCGGGGCATTCCCGCTGTTCGGGAGGCCAGGACGCATGTGCGGTGGACTCGGGGCAGGCTCAATCCGCGACTGAAGGCGGCGACGATATTACGTTGTCGATCCAATCAGCGTAGTGGCTGATGCGGACATTACAGGCGACCTGGCCATAGCGTCCGGGCCGTGCGGTCAGCACATTACCCTGCACAACCTTCCAGGAGCCCAACCCGGCGAGCAACCACTGATCCCCGTTCTGGATCAATGCAGGGCCGCCGCTGTCTCCGTTTCCAAGCACGCCTTCCAGTGGCAAGGCAGAAGGTGGCGCATCGAATACATAGCAGAGCCAGCGGTCATAAGCGCTGGTGACCTTGTTGAACGCGCGACGCAGCTCGGTGCGGTTGGGACCGCCGGGGTCGTGCCCGAGGTCACCAGTGCCGGTAGCGCCCTTGCCGACCAGCTTGATGACCTGGCCAGCCTCATCGTCGTGCCGGTAGCGTTCCACCGGCACCACATCGGTCACCGGCTGGCGTAGCTTGATCAGTGCGATGTCATCCGACGACGCCAGAAACGCCACGATCAACATGGCTTCGCCGCTGGCCGTGGCCTGATCAATCAGCACCTGTGGCAACGTCTTGTAGCCCGGATGGATGAAGACGTGCTCAACCTCCCGCGGCAGCCCGTTGATGACGACCTGCTTGAGCTCGGCATGCTGCGGAAGAGTGTGTGCCGCAGTGACGGCCCACTGGGGGGCAATCAGGCTGCCGTGTCCCTCGCTGGGCATATCGACCAGCGCGGGAAACTCGCTGGTTGGAACCCGGTACTTCGCGTCATCAACATCGTGGCGGATGACGATGGCGGCGGCGGGCGAGGACACCGCGAGAACAAGTGCGAACAGTAGGAATCGTTTCATGCGTGGGGTCCGATCAGTCTCAAACAGGGCGTTCTGCAGGGGCGATGGAGCACAGATATGAGGCCTTTGCGACGCGTGCGCCATCAGTTGCTCCCGGATTTGACGTAGGCGCCCATGGCGCAAAGAATGGCAAGCCCTGGCGGCAGATAGCCCAGGAATGTGCCTTGCGAAAGCAGGACGCCAGCCATCAGTAGTGCCGATCCGGCGGCGATGGCGAGCTGCTGCGAAGTGAGACGATTGAAGTGTTCCAATCGATAGCTCCTTGATGGGACGTTTTGCAAACGCGCCTTCATTCCGAAAAGCTTTTGGAGGGTTACCAAGGGCGCGAAGGCTTCATGGCCGGTGATCTATTCCGGAATTTGGTGCAGGCGAAGATCAAGATCAATGCGAAGCAGACGAGGAACGGTGGGAGGTAAATTCCCGTGCCGGAAGTCCCAATGCCCATGATTGACAGGTGGAAGTCATCGAGAGCATCCATTTTCATGTTCGTGATAAAGAGAATGAACCCAGCGATGCTGGGAAGCGGAATTCCGCCATGGCCAGCTACGAAAAACGTTGGGGCGAAAGACGCGATCAGCGCCGATAGCACGACGCGGTAGAGAATCGGCCAGTTGGCGAAACGAGCTCGAAGCTTGAACAGCACAACAGCAGCGAGCAGGACCATGAGCGATAGCAGGACTGGTAGAGCGAGGAACGCAAGCATTCGTTTTACCGGGAAAGTTGGAGGTGAGGTGGAAGCGCGATAGCAAGGTTGCTGGGCGAGGGGCGGCTTTCAGGCTTGCTCATAACTGTCCAGATCATCAGAGTGGCGGAGATCGCACCCCCGGCTTCGAACAGCCGCTGCAGCAAGCTCTCCCATGGATCCAACTCCGTATTGGCCACGGTGATGAAGACCAGCAGCGGCGCAATGCCTGTGAACGCCATGAACAGGCTGCGGCGCAGTGGCGTGTGAACTCCGGCGGCCGCTTGGGCTAGGGCCTAGCTCAGCACTGAAAGCCGAGTACCAGCTCTGTCCTGTCGGCATTGCTGCGATCAAGGTCACTGCGTCGCTCCAGCGGCTGCGTGCAACCGCGCGGTTTGATGTACTCGCTGGCCATATCCAGTAGATCGGCGGCCACCAGCGGCTGCTGGTCTTTCGCATACACGTGGATGTAGTACGGCTGCTGGAACATCACGATGTAGGTGTCCAGCGCATAGTTGCGGCCAGCATGCTCCAGCTCAACATGGTTCTCGTCGACCTTCACCCAGTTGCGCTCGATCAGGCTGCTACTTGCGGCCACACTCGGCAGCGAAGCGAGGGACGCCGCGACGAGGGCGGTAGTGAGGATTCCTTTCATCGATGACTTTCCCTGCTGTTGGCGATTCTGCGGCTCTGTCAGAGCCGTCTGATGCCCCGAAGCCGTTAAGCGCCGTGCGCTGAACTGGCTTCGGGTTGGTTGTGAGGAGCTGAGATCAGTTGGCGGCTACGCCCAGCTTGCTGCCATCCTCGAAGACAACCATTTCAGGAATGAACCTGGTCTTGTATTTCCCTTCCTGCAGATTCCAGACCGCTTTATGGTCATCCATGAACTGGTTGTAGTCGCGCCCGCCCGTCCACACCGTGGATTTGCCCGGCTCGATTCTTTCGCTGATGCCAAAGTTGATTTGCCCGACTGCCTTGTCGAAGACATCAATGAATGTCAGCGTGCCGGAGATGCCTGAAATCACTTTCTGTGAGTTGTTCTGGGCCCCAATGCTGAATTCCTGGTATGCGCTGAAACGGCCGGCACGGTAGTCGGATGGAAGTTCACGCTTCGCGAGTAGAGCGATAACCACCGCTTCATTGATCATCTTCTCTTGAGCGGCGCGCTCCTGCTCAAGCTTCTCTTTCAATGCCGCTTCTTCGGCCAGCTTTGCAGCTTGTTCGCTCTGCCACTTCGTTTGTGCCTCAAGCGCCTGCCCGATGGTTGTGGTGGGCGGCATGCCTTCTCCACCGAACGCTTCTCCCATTTTCACCCGCAGCAGATAACCGGCCAGCTTTTCGCGCTCAGGCTCCGAGAGCTTCTTAACATGGGGCGAAAGCTCTTTGTCCCATACTGATGGGTCCGAGGGAATGATGGCGTCCTTTGGCCCCGAACAGCCGCCAAGTGCCAGTGCAGCCAAGAGTATGAAACGATCGATCTTCATGCATTCCCCCGTTGATCTTCGTGTGGCACGGTGACTTCTTGACGCCCGTTGGGGCCGGCGAGCAGCATGCGGCCGGAGTTCCCGTGCAGTTTGTCTTCGGATTATCCGTTACAACGCAACAACTGCTCAATGCCTGTTGAAGTGCAATCCATCGGCAAGCAATGGACTCTATGGATTGGAAGGCAACGCGTTATTGATAGAGGCCATTGAAATGGAAGCCGGAATCTAGCCCGATGCGGCCGATAGGGAGTTGTTGTTGCTGTGCAGGGTCGTATCGATGGGCGGCGCTATCGTCCAAATGCCATTGGAGTGATGAGCGCCAAATTGTCGAAGGGCGCCTTGAGATGGCCTGCCTAGCTGGTGACTGAGCGGATAATCAACTGCGTGCCCGGTCAAGCTGGATGTCATGAAGTCCACAATTGATGTGCTCCATGTCTGCTGTCGCCGTGGCTACCCAGTCACCAATCTCCACAACCACCTTGCGTGACGATTCGCAATTGATTGGCGGCCCCGCAGTTTGAAGGTGCTTGACCGGTTGCCGCGCACGAACGGCTGGGAGTTCGGTCGGATCGAGTCGACTATGAGCGTGACTTGCACATGAGTTGCTCCGTGAGGCTCGGCTGTTGCGCGGGTGGCAGTTGTGGCCAGCGCGGTGAGGGGTGTGCTGCACTCCAGCTCCGTAGCTGGATGGTCCTGGTGGACCCCCTGGGTGCTGTTGCCACTGAAGGTCCCATGCGAGGAGGGCTGTAGCGGTCGGTTCTCGGCAAGCCCATTGAGGAACTGTCAGGAGCCACTGTTCGCAGCTTTCAGTGCCAATAAAAGGTAGTTGGCCAAGCCCTTTGCTTTGATGTCCGTTACCGAGCGCAGCTTTATGTGCCTACGACCCTTGCCGTTGCCTTCAAGGTGGCCGAGGGTGTCGGGAATTTTTGCGCCACTGCCGAACTCAACCGAGACATGTTGCTTGTAGGCAAAAACACCGCAGAACTGCACCCCGGAAGTAAAAAGTATGCCGCCGTATTTCACCTGCTCCGATACAGACGGAACAGTCCTTTCAACCAGCGCACGAACAGATTCGACCAAAGCGTACTGCTCATCGCCGAGGAGCCGAATGTCATTCAGAAGTGCTTGAACGGTCTTTGTGGCCATGATGTGGTGCCTTATGCTTGGGTTGTGCCGCGTCGCGAAGCGGCGCTGGCCTGATCGAATGGTTGAGCTGTCGCCCAGTTTATGACGAGAGACACGGTGACCTTGTCTGGAGCGATATCAGTGCACCCCTCGCTGATGCCAAAGAACAGAAAGCGCTTGCCGCCAGTGCCCTCAAAGATACTGTCTCCTGCCTCGGCGTACTGGGCCGGCGGCAGGACAAGTGAAACTTGGTCAAAACTGAGATTGGCCCACCGCATCAATACGGCAGCATCCTTCGCCGAGACCAATTGAGGGTCAATTGGGGTGCCGTAAGCCCAGCCACCGTAGCCATTGTGGACAAGGTATTGCGACATGCTTCACCTGCGGGTCGATGTCTGAGTAAGGAGCGCGGCACGGGAGATCATCGGCTTGAATGCGTTGTCAGCCCCGCTGAGTCGTGACATGGACAGCGGCCTCCTTGCCGAACTCCAATTCCATGGTTTGGCGTACGAGTCCCGCTAGGGCAAGCCAAGATTTTCCCGCAATAACATCAAGGCCTTTGAAGCCAAGCTCCTGAGATAGCCATGGAGTCTCGGCGCGGCTCATCCTGAAGTTCTCATCTGTCAGGAGGGCGCGCCTATGCTTTTTCATGGGAATCCGGAGGTTCTTGGCTGTCAAGATTCCGAACCGACCAAGCTCGGCGGGCAATTCGGGGAGAGTTGCCAGGCTGTAGTCGTTACGGCGGCGAAACGGTGGCGGAACAACCGTGCGAATGTTCCTCGCCTCCAGCGGTGCCAACCCAGCTCTCTTTCGGGCTCCTTGATGTCCCATCTGCAGGCCTATCCCTTGAGTCGAGCAGCGAAGCGGCTTTCGCTTGAACGAACTGTCACGCCGTATCCAAGGGAAGTGACTGTAGCCGAACATCTAGTGCTTCAATCAGCTACTTGGTATTGGCGCCGGAAGGGCCAGTAAGTACGTTTCGAAGGCAGTCTCGCGCTTGAGGTTATCGGCGCGTGCGGTTGACTAATGGCTAGGCCGCATTCAATGCTCACCGGCGAAGCGCACGCTTTCGCAAATGATATGTGAGCGAAGCCTGGATACAGAACGCCAGCGCATCGGTAGGCAGCTTCTGCGACAGACCAAAGACAAGCGCGCGATTCCCTTCGAACGTGAAGTCGTGGGGGAACATACATCTGAAGCTTTCAATGAGCCCGGTTTGACAGTGGAAATACATGGCATACCGATCAGGGAACTTGGCCTTCCAGTCCATGCGAACAGTGCTCCCGCTCTTCGTCTGGGCTGTGACGTAAGCAGGCTCTCCCCACTTCAACGTTTCCTGCAACGGACCTACACGCTCGACCTTCTCGGCGGTCACGAAGACAAGCTCTCGTAGTGCAAGCATCTTCTTGCGTACGACGGGTGGGTACGACTGGAAGTGTGCCGCAACGGCGGCGTCTGCGAAGGGCTTCATGAGCGTTCTCGAGCAGAGGTTCTTGGTCTTTGGTGCAGCCTAACGCATGAACTAGGCTGCGTTGCCCAGCGTTGGAGTTTGAATGAACTGTTAGTCCTTGCTCGGCGACGACGAACGTCATAAGCCGGAGGCTCATAGAACGTCAATTCTATCAAGCCACTGAAGTGCATCATCGGTCCATCGATCAGTGTCCTTTCCCTGCTTCCTGACGCCAAACGCATGTCCGCCGGTTTCATAAAGCATGAGCTCTACGTTCACGCCAGCTCTCTTCAACTCTCTCTCATAGACCTCTGAGTAATAGACCGGATCCACTGCATCATCTTTGGCATGAATGAGCAGGGTTGGTGGTACGTCGCTTGAAATCTCAATGTCGGTGTTCAGCTCCTGTGCTGCGATTGATTTTGGAGCCATGTTCTTGTGCTCCATTGTCAGATGCCCCGGATAAACGGGTATCGCGAAATCAGGGCGGCTGCTTACCTGGTCGATCTCATCAATTGGCTTGTAGGATCGATTACTGAAGGCGGTTGATGAAAGAACCGCCAGATTTCCTCCAGCGGAGAATCCCATGACGCCAATCTTGTTTGGATCTACGCCGTACGAATCTGCACTGTGCCGAACGAGAGAAATCGCCCTCTGGGCGTCTTGTAACGCCATTGGTTCGTCAGGTTGCTCATGCCTTTTGGTTTTGCTGTTCCAATTGCATCCGGTGTTCGGGATACGATACTTCACGAGAATGCAGGTGATACCTGAGTCGGTCAGCCACTTGCAGACATCAGCCCCGTGGAGGCCGAGCGTGCTATTGGGGCCTATCGCCAAAGCCTTGTAGCCGCCGCCTGGAAAAACGAGGACCGCGGATCGTGAAGAGTTGACCTTTGGCGAGTAGACGAGATAGGTTGGACGAATCCAGGCCCACTTTTCGTGGGCGAGTGCCCTCACGCCGTCCAAGAGAACCTTGGAGCCTTCGGGCCATAGCGGTATCTCCTGCGAGTAGCTGAAGGTGGGAGAGTCTCCGGCGGCAACGCTTGTTGGCTGCGGCGCCGCGGTTGGGCTATGCGCCAGATACCGATCACTGTCCGAGGCGAGGGCTGCGGACCCTGAGATCAACAGAAGTGCGGTACTCAAAAAGTGGGGCGTTGAGGGAGGCATGTAGGTGTCCTTCTTCGCGCAATGCTGCAAATGGTTGAGCAGGACCCGACCCTTGAGTTAAGCCGAACCGTTGTGCATCGGCTTCAACCAGTTGTCAGGCGACATCACCGGCCACTTCGCATGATCGCGCGCTCACGAAACGCGAGGAACAATGGCAACGCAAAAGCCAAACCAACACCAAAGCAAAGCGCTACATATGCCACCGGCCATTTGATGCCAATACGCTTTGACTCTCGAAATGCCCAGATGGAAAACACTAGGGCAGAGAAGTAGATGTCAACAGTAATTGCCGTTGCAGCTGGATTGGCCGTAGCGCTTTGGAGATACGGGCCGAACTCGATGGTGCCGCTGCCGATGAAGTATTGAAGGTTGTAATACCAGGTTGCGATCAATCCGATGACGGATAAAAGAAGGTAAACGGTAACGAGGGTTCTTGATTTGGACATGTCGGTGCCAGTAGTGCTACCTGATGTGATCTAACGCCTTGGTTAAGTCGACTTGCCTGGTAACGTGGCAAGCTTAACCTGCTATGTTGCCGGTGTAACGAAGCAAGCTCCGCCTGAGTGAACTGTTTGGCAGCGCTGCCACGGATGACGGTAGCCAGCATGAGCACGGCAAACAGAACGAGAGCGGGGCCTGCCAGCGCTATTGGGGCAGCCCATGACCGGTGGCATTCTCCCGCGCAGCGATTCTCTCGACCAGCGTATCGATCGCCGCCTCCATGGCACGTGCAGTTTGGTCGCCGCTCTGGTTGGTGATGACGAATATGCCAAGATCGTACTTTGGCACGATGTAGATGTAACACTGCGAGCGCGGCACGCCACCATGATGTGCGTAGTAGGCGCCCTTTAAGCGGTCACCACCGACGATGTTCCAGAAGTAGCCGATGCTGAACTCTGGATCGAAGTTGACCAGCGTACGATGGGATTCTTCCACAACGGGCCCGTTGGCCAGTTGGAATCTCAGGTACTTCACCATTTCCGGCACGGTCGCTTTCACGTTTCCGGATGCGCCCCAGGGCAGCTGCGGCATCGGCGTGGTCGGCACCTGATTGTCACTGTGATAGCCGGGCGCAAGCCGGCTGGCGTCAGCATCGTCAAGCCGGACTCTGACATCAGTCATCGCCGCCGAATCTCGCAGGAACCCGCGCAGCAGAGATTCGTAGTCGCGCTTGTAGACGACTTCCAGGATATGCGCCGCCAGCTCGGTTCCGGTACTGGAATACGCATATTCCTTTCCAGGGGCGCGGCCAATTTCGACGGCATGCAGGTCCTCGAAGAAGTCAGCCTTTCCGTAGTTCGCATAGATGGCATTGAGCTCGCCGGGCGTACGCTGATCGGTGAAGTCGGCGAGGACAGTGTTGGTGCGTTCTGGCAGCATGTTCGGCAAGCCGCTGGTATGCGACAACAGGTGGCGGACACGGATGGGTTCGTCCTTGTACTGCAGGTTCGGATAGTCACCTTGCAGATACATCCGGATATCGTCATCCAAGCTGAGTCTGCGCTCCAGAACTGCACTGGCCATCAGCGTCCCGGCCAGAGTCTTGCTCAAGGAGCCTATTTCGTAGAGCGTCGCATCGGTTGGAGGTCCAGGTTTGCTGGTCTCCATATCACCACGATGACGGATGATCTCCTCGTCCCGATATACAACTGCGATCGAGGTTGAATGGAGCAAGGGCTGCTCGATCAGCGTTGCAGCGACCTCATCGATATCTATTCCAAGATCTTTCGTCGGGGCCGCCGTTCCGGTGCAGCCCGAGACCAAGAGTGCGGCGGATAGTATGGCGCAGTTGAACCACGCCCAGTTTCGAACAAACATCGAAGTTTCTTGCATGCGTCGGTGCTTTCAGAAGAGGTTTGGAAAGGGGGCTTAAGGTAGCCGATTGCCGAGTGGATAGAAGGCTTCAGTGGTTCTGGATCTATAAACGCCGTCTTGCTGGTACATCAACTGGGCGCCGCCCCATAGTGTGTCTGGGAACTTCGTAAGTTGTTCTATCTGTGCATTGATGTGCGGGAAGGTGATCAGATCCATTGCCGCGTTTGTACTCAACCACCTGATCTCTTCAATTATCTCTGGTGCTCTTGCCTCGCCGCTTTCAACCCTGGCTGAGTACACGAGCCTCGTTGAGATATCATTGTTCTGATCAGTTTTCAGCGTGAACACTCCCCTTAAACTTGGAGTGGAAATCTTGAGTCCATAGCTGCCCGCGAGCTCATCAAGTCCTTCCTTGATGGTTAGACGGTTGTCTTGATACCAGCCGGGCGTTACCCAGCGGGTTGAGTTCTTGACTTTGACAACCATCAATTCATTCTTCTCGTTGAACACAAGCAAACGATGGAAGGTGGATGGCTTGGATTCCTCTTGGGAAAAAGCTGGCTGAGCGAATAGTGCAATTAGTAACAGCAGCATTTTCTTCAAAGTGGCCTCCATGTATGTTCTGCGGCATAACGGTGGGACTGCGGCGGTCTGGGCAGCGTATTAGGCTTGAGTGAACTGTTTAGCGGTTGAGTACACTGATTGGCTGGCTGACCAATATTGCCTTGCTCGTACCCCCAATGTGAGCTGATCATGCCACAGCTTGGGGCCGGCACTTGCGAGGAAAGGCCTGTCGAGCGCTGCCGCGGGAGCGCGATTAAATGGCTGCTGAAGGGCAGTGAAGCGCTAGTCGCGTTGGCGAGCCTGCCCATGCCAGAAGCAGTTGGCGCCGCTGCTTGGAGCCGATCGCTGACTTATCGAAGATGCTGCCGAAAGAAGAAGGCCAGCCAACTGCGCATACCGCCAGCCAACTCCAGGATCAAGCTGGGCCGCGAATCAGCTTCGGCTTGAATGAACTGTCAGGCCCCCGCCGCACGCCGCACGAAATAGGCTGTTGTTGATGCCACGGCCAGTGTGCAAAAACCGATCACACACGCTGTGTCAGCTGAGATATTCCGGGGTAGTGGTCGTCCAGAATGACTCTTGGACTTCTTTCGGCGCTTGAAGTCCCAAGGCTCGACACTGTAGTAGCCAAACGAGACCACTGGGACGACGAGCCGGCCAATGATGTAACCGACGCCATACAGCACGACCTCGAAGGCGCCACGGAAGATGATCTCTGTGAGCAGACTTGCGGGCATGTTTTGGGGCTCAACACCGGGGTTAAGCCCCGCCGCGAAGCGGCGCTGGCTTGAATGAATTGTCAGCCCTCAGCCGGGGCCGCCCGTACTATTCCGAAGATCGCACGGAAGCGCTCTCCAAGGGTATCTTCTTTGAAGGGGACTTCCTTCGAAAAAGTGGACACCTGTTGGTCAATGGCAGGTGCGCTCGAATTCCATTGGTGTTTGATAACCAAGTGCCGAGTGTAGGCGCTGGTTATTGTAAAAATCTACGTAGCTGCGGATAGCCGCCAGCAGGGATCCATCGGTTTCAAATGTGCGTTGGTGGT
>NZ_JBRREK010000050.1:0-30185 GCF_056760235.1 Stenotrophomonas sp. STEN018 | reverse complement strand
CGCGCGGCGGGCCCCCGCCCCCCCCCCCCCCCCCCCCCCCCCCCCCCCCCCCCCCCCCCCCCCCGCCCCCCCCCCCCCCCCCCCCCCCCCCCCCCCCCCCCCCCCCCCCCACTACAGTGTCCCGGCATTTAGCTGGGCACGGTCCGGAACGACGCTGCAAACATACGCAGTAGTAGGGGTTGCGCCAGAACCGGTGCTGCGACTTGGTCGCAGTGGTGAGCTAGACTGTGGGCCCTGTCGTGGCCGCAAGGCCACCCTGAACGGAATTGTCATCCCGCATGAGTTGGCTCAGCAAGTTGATGCCGTCCGGCATCCGTACCGACAACACGCCCTCCAAAAAACGCAGCGTCCCCGAGGGGCTGTGGGAAAAATGCAGTAGCTGCGGCGCGGCCCTGTACCGCCCGGAGCTGGAAGAAAACCTTGAGGTCTGCCCGAAGTGCGGGCACCACATGGCCATCCGCGCGCGCGCGCGCCTGGCCTCGTTGTTTGATGCTGACAGCACCAGCGAGATCGCCGCCCGCCTTGGGCCGACCGACGTGCTCAAGTTCAAGGACCAGAAGAAATACGTCGAGCGCATCAAGGCCAGCCAGAAGAACACTGGCGAGTACGACGCACTGGTCGCCATGCGCGGCCTGCTGAAGGGCCGCCCGCTGGTGGCATCTTCGTTCGATTTCGCCTTCATGGGCGGTTCGATGGGCTCGGTGGTCGGCGAGCGTTTCGCGCTGGCCGCTGAAACTGCGCTGGAGATTGGCTCCCCGTATGTCTGCTTCTCCGCCTCCGGCGGTGCACGCATGCAGGAAGGCCTGTTCTCGCTGATGCAGATGGCCAAGACCTCGGCCGCGCTGGCCAAGCTGCGCGAAGCCGGCCTGCCCTACATCTCGGTGCTGACCCATCCCACCACGGGTGGTGTGTCGGCCTCGTTCGCGATGCTCGGCGATATCAATATCGCTGAGCCGCAGGCGCTGATCGGCTTTGCTGGCCCGCGCGTGATCGAGCAGACCGTGCGCGAAAAGCTGCCGGAAGGCTTCCAGCGCTCGGAGTTCCTGCTTGAGCACGGCGCCATCGATCAGATCTGCGACCGTCGCGAAATGCGTGACCGCCTGGCCGACCTGCTGGCCATGCTGGGGCGTCAGCCGCAGCATGAGGAAGCTGCCGCCTGATGAGCACGCGCAAGTATTTTGGCACCGACGGCATCCGTGGCCGGGTCGGCAAGGGCGTTATTTCTGCTGATTTCGTGCTGCGTGTCGGCAATGCGCTGGGTCGCGTGTTGGTCGCGCGCAGCGGCGGCCAGCAGCCGACCGTGGTTATCGGCAAGGACACGCGCATCTCCGGCTATATGTTCGAGTCGGCGCTGGAAGCGGGTCTGGTGGCTGCAGGTGCCAATGTGCAGCTGATTGGGCCGATGCCGACTCCGGCGGTGGCGTTCCTTGCGCACACCTTGGGGGCCGATGCGGGCATCGTCATCAGTGCCTCGCACAATCCACACTACGACAACGGCATCAAGTTCTTCTCGGCCGAAGGCGAGAAGCTCGATGACGCCACCGAGCTGGCGCTGGAAGCAGCGATGGATCAGCCGTTCTCGACGGTGGAGTCCGAGCAGTTGGGCAAGGCGGTCCGTGCGCGCGATGCGGTCGGTCGTTACATCGAATTCTGCAAGGCCAGCGTGCCGCGCAATTTCTACCTGCGTGGGCTCAAGGTCGTGCTCGACTGCGCCCACGGCGCCACCTATCACGTCGCACCGCTGCTGTTCCGCGAGCTGGGTGCGGACGTGACAGCGATTGGTGCCGAGCCGAACGGCATCAATATCAATGATGGCGTTGGCTCCATGCACATCGATAGCCTGGCGCGCAAAGTAACCGAGGTTGGTGCCGATATCGGCATTGCCTTCGATGGCGATGGTGACCGCGTGTTGATGGTTGATCACACCGGTGCCGCAGTGGATGGCGATGGTTTGCTATACGTGCTGGCCAAGGCCTGGCAGGCCAATGGCCGCCTGCGTGGTCCGGTGGTGGGTACGCTGATGACCAACTACGGGATGGAGCAGGCGCTGGAGCGTCTGGGCATTCCGTTCGTCCGCGCCAATGTCGGCGACCGTTATGTACACAAGGCGCTGGTCGAGGGCAAGGGCGTGCTGGGTGGTGAAGCCTCCGGCCATATCCTTTGCCTGGACCGTGCCACCACCGGTGATGCGATTGTCAGCGCGTTGCAGGTGCTGGAAGTGCTCGGCGGTGCCGGTGTGAATCTGCGGGAGGCCCTGCAGGGGCTGGTGATGGTGCCGCAGAAGACGATCAATGTACGCTTGGAAGCGGGCGCGCGCGAAGTTGTTGCCAGTGCGCCGGTGCAGGCTGCGCTTGCCGCCGCCCAGGCAGCGGTGGCCGGGCGGGGCAGGGCATTCCTGCGGCCTTCGGGTACCGAGCCGGTGGTGCGGGTCACGGTCGAGGCCGATGAGGCCGGGCTGATGACCGCCACCCTTGAGGCACTGGCTGGCGCGGTTCGTTCGGCTACCGCACAGGTTTGAGCTGGATCATAGTGGTGTTGCCGGGACGTCGGTTTCAATAACCGGCGTCCCGTTCCCTTCTTTGGAGTTTTGTATGAGTTCCCGTATTCCCACCCTCGATATCACCCGTTTTGATACTGACCGTGACGCCTTCGTGGCTGAACTTGGCGCGGCGTATCGTGAGTGGGGTTTTGCGGGTATTCGCAATCACGGCATTCCGCAGGCGGACATCGACGCAGCGTATGACGTGTTCAAGGCGTTCTTCGCCCTGCCGGAAGATGTGAAGAAGCAGTACCACATCGCTGGCGGCGGTGGCGCGCGCGGCTATACCCAGTTCGGTGTGGAAACAGCCAAGGGTTCCTCGCACTTCGATCTGAAGGAGTTCTGGCATATCGGTCGCGAGATCGGCGATGACTCCAAGTACCGCGAAGTGATGCCGCCGAACCTGTGGCCGAGCGAAGTGCCGGGCTTCAAGGAGCACGGTTACGGCCTGTACCAGAAGCTCGACCAGCTGGGTTCGCGGGTGCTGTCGGCACTGGCCCTGCACATCGGTCTGCCGGAGAACTACTTCGCCGACAAGACCAATAACGGCAACTCGATCCTGCGTCCGATCCATTACCCGCCGATCACCACCGACGATATCCCCAATGTGCGTGCTGGCGCGCATGGCGACATCAATTTCATCACCTTGCTGGTCGGTGCCAGTGCGGCCGGCCTGGAAGTGCAGTCGCATGAAGGCGAGTGGGTGCCGTTCACCTCCGACGCCGACACCATCGTGGTCAATATCGGCGACATGCTGCAGCGCCTGACCAACCATGTGTACCCGTCCACCATCCACCGCGTGGTCAATCCCCCGGGTGAGCTGGCGCGCAATCCGCGTTATTCGGTGCCGTTCTTCCTGCACCCGAACCCGGATTTCCTGATCGACGTGCTGCCTTCGTGCATCACTGCGGAGAATCCGAGCCGCTATCCGGAGGCGATCACCGCCCACGGCTTCCTTGAGCAGCGTCTGCGCGAGATCAAGCTGAAGTAAGTCGGCGCTGGTTCCAGTAGCTGTCGCATCGACGCCGCCGCGGCCTTGGCCCGGCGGCGTTTTTGCATCTTGTCTTCCGTTGTCTGCAGTTTGTCCTGCTGATGTCCGCATATCGGCTATCCTTTGCCGATACTTTTTACCGGGGAGTTATGCCTGAATGCGCCAAAAAATCGTTGCTGGTAACTGGAAGCTGCATGGCAGCCGTCAATTCGCCACCGATCTGGTCGGGCAGGTGGCTGCAGGTCTGCCGCTGGCTGGTGTGAGCCTGCTGATCCTGCCGCCGCTGCCGTATCTGGGCGATCTGGTCGAGGATTTCGAGGGTACGGAGCTGCTGTTCGGCTCGCAGGACGTGAGCAGCAACGAGAAGGGCGCTTATACGGGCGAGGTTTCGGCCAGCATGCTGGTGGACGTTGGCGCCACCCATGGCCTGGTCGGTCACTCCGAGCGTCGCCAGTACCACAATGAAAGCAGTGAGCTGGTGGCGCGCAAGTTCGTTGCCGCGATCAATGCGGGCCTGATTCCAATCTTATGTGTTGGTGAGACGCTGGAGCAGCGCGAGGCTGCGCAGACCGAGGCGGTGATCGCCTCGCAGCTGGCGCCGGTGCTGGATCTGGCCGGGGTCCAGGCCTTCGCCACGGCGGTGGTGGCGTATGAGCCGATCTGGGCAATTGGCACCGGCCGCACTGCCTCGCCGGAGCAAGCGCAGGCCGTGCATGCGTTCATTCGTGGCGTAGTCGCTGAGCGCGATGCTAGAATTGCCGATTCGTTGTCGATCCTTTATGGCGGCAGCGTCAAGCCCGACAACGCAGCAGAGCTGTTCTCACAGCCTGACGTCGATGGCGGGCTGGTAGGTGGCGCTTCGCTGGTGGCGGCTGATTTTCTGGCCATCGCGAGGGCGGCCGCCAGTCGCTAACGGGTAATTGTCCGGGACGGATTTCAAAAATGCTGATGTTGATCCTCAATGTGGTCTATGTGCTGGTGGCGCTCGCGATGATCGCGCTGATCCTGATGCAGCGTGGCTCTGGTGCTGCCGCTGGTTCGGGTTTTGGTGCCGGTGCGTCAGGTACGGTGTTCGGTGCGCGTGGCGCGTCCAACTTCCTGTCCAAGAGCACCAAATGGCTGGCCGTGGTGTTTTTCGGCATCAGCTTGTTCATGGCGTGGTACGCCAGCCACGGCTCGCGTCCGACGGACCAGGGCGTGGGCCTGATGAGTGCGGTTGAAACGGCGGCCCCGGCTGCTGCGCCGACGGCACCGGCAGGTGAGTTGCAGCCCGTTCCGGCAGCTCCGGCTGCCGCTGCGGTGGGTGAAGTGCCGCAGGCAACGGCTCCGGCGGAAAATATTCCCGCCAAGAGCGAAGAAAAGCCCGTTGAACCCGCACAGAAAGACTGAAGACGGTTACAATACGCGGCGCACTGCGAAGCAGCTGCGCTGACGTAAGCCCAGGTGGCGGAATTGGTAGACGCACTACCTTGAGGTGGTAGCGACTTAGGTCGTAGGGGTTCGAGTCCCCTCTTGGGCACCATTGTTTTATGCGGGTACGCGGGTTGCAGCAGCTTCCCGTCGTGGCAAGTCCCGTTCATCCCCCATGCCTTGGCACCTGCAGGTGTCCCGGGCAGAGGCAAGAGAGAATCGCTGTGCTGGCCGAATATTTGCCGTCTCTGCTGTTTCTGATCGTCGCCACCGGCATCGGCGTTACGCTGATGTTGATCGGTCGGTTCCTCGCTCCGCGTTCGCCGGACACCGAGAAACTCTCCGCCTACGAGTGTGGCTTCGAGGCGTTCGAAAACGCGCGCATGAAGTTCGACGTGCGTTACTACTTGATCGCCATCCAGTTCATCGTCTTTGACCTGGAAATCATCTTTATTGTGCCCTGGACCCAGGTGTTCATGGAGCTCGGCGCACGTTCGCTGGTCACCATGGGCCTGTTCGTGGGCATGCTGTTCCTTGGCTTTATCTACGTGTGGAAGAAGGGAGCGCTGGAATGGGAGTGATCCAAACTCTCGACGGCCTGATGAACAACCCCGTCCCGGAAGGGCGGGTTGACGACATTCTGCGGCCTGAAGGCGATAACCCCCTGCTCGAGAAGGGCTATGTGACCACCAGCGTTGACGCGCTGTTGAACTGGGCACGTACCGGCTCGATGTGGCCCATGACCTTCGGTCTGGCCTGCTGCGCGGTGGAAATGATGCATGCCGGTGCGGCGCGTCTGGATCTTGACCGTTACGGCGTGGTGTTCCGTCCCTCGCCGCGACAGTCCGACGTGATGATCGTGGCCGGTACCCTGGTCAACAAGATGGCCCCGGCGCTGCGCAAGGTCTATGACCAGATGCCGGACCCGAAGTGGGTCATCTCGATGGGTAGCTGCGCCAACGGCGGCGGTTATTACCATTATTCCTATGCAGTGGTGCGCGGTTGCGATCGTGTGGTGCCGGTGGACGTCTACGTCCCGGGCTGCCCGCCAACGGCCGAGGCGCTGGTGTACGGCATTTTGCAGCTGCAGAAGAAGATCTGGCGTACCCAGACCATCGCACGCTGACCCCCTTTCAAATCAAGAGCACGCCAGCCCCCATGGCCCAGCAAGCACCTTCTCTCATCGATAAACTTCGCGCCCGTTTTGCCGGTGCGCAGGTTGTGGTGGTCGAACCGCGCGGCGAAGTAACGCTGGAAGTGGCTGTTGCCGATTGGCACGCAACCGCTCTGGCGCTGCGTGACGAATTCGGCTTCGAGCACGCCACCGACCTGTGCGGCGTCGATTACCTCGGTTACGGCAGCGACGAGTGGGATACCTCGGACGTTTCCTCGCACGGCTTCAGTCGTGGCGTGGAAGGCAGTGGCGCAGGTCGTTTCGCCTGGGGTGAATTCCCCAGCCACGAAACCGCTGAAGGCGCCCAGCCGGACGCCATGCCCAAGCAGCGTTTCGCCGTGGTCTGCCAGTTGCGCTCCTACCAGCACAACCAGCTGCTGCGCATCCGTTGTTATGCCCCCAGCGAATCGCTGCCGGTGGTGGCATCGCTGACCGATATCCATCCGGGTCTGAACTGGTTCGAGCGCGAAGCGTTCGACCTGTACGGCGTGATCTTCGAAGGTCACCCGGACCTGCGTCGCATCCTGACCGACTACGGTTTCGTGGGCCATCCGTTCCGTAAGGATTTCCCGCTGATCGGCAACGTCGAAGTGCGTTACGACGAAGAAAAGAAGCGCGTGGTCTACGAGCCGGTGACCTCGGTCGAGCCGCGCGTAGGCGTGCCGCGTGTTATCCGCGACGATGCCCGCTTCCAGACTGCTGAAGGCGAGCGCGCGCAGACGGAGGCAAGCAAGTGAGTGCGGACGTAAAGAAGGAATACCATCAGGCCTCGCAGGCCTTTGCGAGCAACCCTGCTGAAGCCAAGCAGGAGATCCGCAACTACACCATGAACTTCGGCCCGCAGCATCCGGCCGCGCACGGTGTGTTGCGCCTGATCCTAGAAATGGACGGCGAGACCATCATGCGCGCCGATCCGCATATCGGTCTGCTGCACCGCGCGACCGAGAAGCTGGCCGAGTCCAAGCCGTTCAACCAGTCGATCGGTTACATGGATCGCTTGGACTACTGCTCGATGATGTGCAACGAGCACGCCTATGTCCGCGCCATCGAAACCCTGGTGGGTATCGAAGTGCCGGAGCGTGCGCAGTACATCCGCACCATGTTCGACGAAGTCACCCGCGTCCTGAACCACTTGATGTGGCTGGGCTCCAACGCGCTCGATCTGGGCGCGATGGCGGTGATGCTGTATGCCTTCCGTGAGCGCGAAGAGCTGATGGACTGCTACGAAGCAGTCTCCGGTGCACGCATGCACGCGGCATACTACCGTCCGGGCGGTGTGTACCGCGATCTGCCGGACACCATGCCGAAGTACAAGGAATCGCGTTGGCACAAGGGCAATGCGCTGAAGCGTCTGAACGCTTCGCGCGAGGGCTCGCTGCTCGACTTCCTGGAGAACTTCACCAATGAGTTCCCGGGTCGCGTTGACGAATACGAAACCCTGCTGACCGACAACCGTATCTGGAAGCAGCGTACCGTTGGCATCGGCGTGATCACCCCGGAGCATGCAATGGCCTGGGGCATGACCGGCGTGATGCTGCGTGGTTCGGGTATTGCCTGGGATCTGCGCAAGAAGCAGCCGTATGCCAAGTACGACGCGGTCGATTTCGACCTGCCGTTGGGCACCAAGGGCGACTGCTACGACCGTTATCTGGTGCGTATTGCCGAGATGCGCGAATCCAACCGCATCATCAAGCAGTGCGTGGCTTGGCTGAAGGCGAACCCGGGCCCGGTGATGGTCAAGAACTTCAAGGTCGCCCCACCGGCTCGCGCCGAGATGAAGGACGACATGGAAGCGCTGATCCATCACTTCAAGCTGTTCAGTGAAGGCTACTGCGTGCCGGCCGGCGAAACCTATGCGGCGGTTGAAGCGCCCAAGGGCGAGTTCGGCTGCTACCTGGTTTCCGACGGTGCCAACAAGCCGTTCCGCGCCCATCTGCGCGCGCCGGGCTTCGCTCATCTGTCCTCGATCGATTCGATCGTACGCGGCCACATGCTGGCTGACGTGGTGGCAATGATCGGCACCTACGACCTCGTGTTCGGCGAGGTTGACCGGTAATGCCTGCCAATCACATATCGTCCGTTGCCTGCGCGGTTCTGCCGCCGCAGGCATCGGTTTTTCAGCTTTTGGTATTCGTTGAGGTCGGCCGATGAAGGCGACGGGTAATTTCGAGGCGGCGCGCAACGTCGACCCGATGGTGGTGTTGAGCGACAAGACGCGCGCTCACATCGATCACTGGCTGTCCAAGTTCCCGCCCGATCGCAAGCGTTCGGCGGTGCTGCAGGGCCTGCATGCCGCACAGGAACAGAACCAGGGCTGGCTGAGCGACGAGCTGATCGCCGGCGTGGCCAAGTACCTGGACCTGCCGTTCGTGTGGGCGTACGAAGTTGCAACCTTCTACTCGATGTTCGAGACCGAGAAGGTTGGCCGCAACAACGTCGCCATTTGCACCAACGTCAGCTGCTGGCTCAATGGCGCCGACGACATCGTCCGCCATTGCGAGAAGAAGTTGGGCATCAAGCACGGCGAATCGACCGCTGACGGCCGCGTCTACCTCAAGAAAGAGGAAGAGTGCCTGGCTGGCTGTGCCGGTGCGCCGATGATGGTCATCAACGGCCATTACCACGAGCGCCTGACGCTGGACCGGGTCGACGCGCTGCTGGACGGGCTGGAGTAAGGCATGGCACACCACGAATCCAAGGGCCCGGTCGGACCGGCGCCGCTTCCGCACAACGTGGTTTACACCACGCTGCATTACGACACCCCGTGGTCGTACGAAAGCTATCTCAAGACCGGTGGTTACGCCGCGCTGCGCAAGATCCTCGAAGAGAAGATCCCGCAGGCCGACGTTATCGAAATGGTCAAGCAGTCCGGCCTGCGCGGCCGTGGCGGCGCGGGCTTCCCGACCGGCCTGAAGTGGTCCTTCATGCCCAAGGGCGATGTGCAGAAGTACATCCTCTGCAATTCGGATGAATCCGAGCCGGGCACCTGCAAGGACCGCGACATCCTGCGTTACAACCCGCACTCGGTGGTGGAAGGCATGGCGATCGCCTGCTACGCCACCGGCTCGACCGCGGCATACAACTACCTGCGTGGTGAATTCCACCACGAGCCGTTCGAGCATTTCGAGCAGGCCTTGGCTGATGCCTACAAGCATGGCTGGCTGGGCAAGAACGTGCTGGGCAGCGGTTGCGATATCGATATCTATGGCGCGCTGGGCGCTGGCGCTTACATCTGCGGCGAAGAAACCGCGCTGATGGAATCGCTGGAAGGCAAGAAGGGCCAGCCGCGTTACAAGCCGCCGTTCCCGGCCAATTTCGGCCTGTACGGCAAGCCGACGACGATCAACAACACCGAGACCTATGCCTCGGTGCCGGCGATCATCCGCAACGGCGCGGAGTGGTTCAAGAATCTGAGCCTGACCAACAACGGTGGCCCGAAGTGCTTCTCGGTCTCCGGTTGCGTGGCCGTAGGCGGCAACTTCGAAGTGCCGCTGGGCACTACCTTCGACGACCTGCTGGCGATGGCCGGTGGTCTGCGTCCGGGCCGCACCCTGAAGGGCGCAATCCCGGGTGGCGTGTCGATGCCGGTGCTGACCGCTGCGGAGCTCAAGGGTCTGCCGATGGACTACGACACCATCCGTGCACTGGGCTCCGGCCTGGGTTCGGGTGCCATCGTGGTGCTGGATGACAGCGTCTGCTGCGTCAAGTTCGCTTGCCGCATCAGCCAGTTCTTCCACAAGGAATCCTGTGGCCAGTGCACCCCGTGCCGCGAAGGTACCGGCTGGATGCACCGCGTGCTGGAGCGCATCGTCGCCGGCCAGGCCACGATGGAAGACCTGCATCAGCTGAAGACGGTTGCCGGCCAGATTGAAGGCCACACCATCTGTGCGTTCGGTGAGGCGGCAGCGTGGCCGATTCAAGGCTTCCTGCGCCAGTTCTGGAACGAATTCGAGTACTACATCGTCAACGGTCATTCGATGGTTGACGGCAAGAAGGTGGAGACTGCTGCCGCATGAGCGCGCAACCGGTAAATCCCAACGTACCACCGGATCACGTGACCATCGATATCGATGGGCAGTCCCTGGTCGTACCCAAGGGTTCGATGATCATCCAGGCCGCCGACAAGGCTGGCATTCCGATTCCGCGCTTCTGCTACCACGAGAAGCTGCCGATCGCCGCAAACTGCCGCATGTGCCTGGTCGACGTTGAAAAGTCGCCCAAGCCGTCGCCGGCCTGCGCAACCCCGGTCATGGATGGCATGAAGATCCAGACCCGCAACGAAAAGGCGCTCAAGTACCAGCGTTCGGTGATGGAGTTCCTGCTCATCAACCATCCGTTGGACTGCCCGATCTGCGATCAGGGCGGCGAGTGCGAACTGCAGGACGTGTCGCTGGGCTACGGCCGTTCGGTCAGCCGCTTCAACGAGCGCAAGCGCGTTGTGGTCGACGAGGACATGGGGCCGCTGGTCGCCACCGAGATGACCCGCTGCATCCAGTGCACCCGTTGCGTGCGCTTCACCGCTGAAGTCGCTGGCACCTACGAACTGGGTGGCATGTCGCGTGGTGAAAACCTGCAGATCGGTACCTACGACGGCAAGCCGTTGACCACCGAGCTGTCCGGCAACGTCATCGACGTGTGCCCGGTCGGTGCGCTGACCAACAAGGTGTTCCAGTTCAAGGCACGCCCGTGGGAACTGACCGCTCGCGAATCGCTGGGTTACCACGACGCGATGGGTTCCAACCTGTTCCTGCACACCCGTCGCGGCGAAGTGCTGCGCGCGGTGCCGCGTGACAACGAGCTGGTCAACGAATGCTGGCTGTCCGATCGCGATCGCTATTCGCATCAGGGTCTGTATTCAGCCGACCGCGCGGTCAAGCCGCTGCAGAAGGTCAATGGCGAGTGGAAGGAAGTGAGCTGGGCCGAAGGTCTTGCCGCTGCCCGCGAAATCTTTGAAGCCAACCGTGGCGACGAGCTCGGCGTGCTGGTGCACCCGGCAACGTCGAACGAGGAGGGCGCATTGCTGGCCCGCCTGGCCGCTGGCCTGGGTTCGAACAATATCGACCACCGCATCAACAACCGCGACTTCTCCGATGCGCCGGTTGCCGAAGCCTTCGGCATGTCGCTGGCTGAGATCGAGCACGCTGATCAGATCGTGGTGCTGGGTAGCAATATCCGCCACGAACTGCCGCTGCTGCACGCCCGTCTGCGCAAGGCGCAGACCACCAATGGCGCCAAGATCCATTCGATCAACCCGGTCGATTTCGACTTCGCGTTCAAGCTGGCTGGCAAGCAGATCGTTGCACCGTCGCGCTTCGTTGAAGCACTGGGCAACGCGCAGCTGGTCGATGCGGTGAAGGGCGGCAACAACACCGTCATCATCGTTGGCGCGATTGCTGAAAATCACCCGCAGGCCGCTGCCATCCGTGCCGCTGCCAGCGCGTTTGCCGCTGCCACCGGCGCCAAGCTGTGCCGTATCCCGCAGGGCGCCAACGCACTGGGCCTGGCCCGCGCTGGCGTGCTGCCGGCCGGCAAGGACGTCAATGCGATGCTGGCGCAGCCGCGCAAGGCTTACGCCCTGTACGGCATCGAGCCGGGTCTGGACTTCGCCGATACCGCCGCTGCCCGCAAGGCGCTGGCTGCTGCCAAGGTTGTGGCTTTCAGCCAGTTCGCCTGCACCTCGACCCGCGATGTGGCCGATGTGATCCTGCCGATCGGCGCGCTGCCGGAAATCGACGGCACGCTGACCAATCTGGACGGTCGCGACCAGGTCGCCCGCGCCGGTGGCAAGCTGCAAGGCGAGGCCCGCGAGGGCTGGCGCGTGCTGCGTGCGCTGGGCGGTGACATGCAACTGGCCGGCTTCGGTTTCACCGATCTGGCAGGTCTGCGTGCAGGTCTGCAGCCGGTCACGGTCAAGGTTGCCGCTTCGGCGCAGCCGCAGCAGGCAGGCGAGGGCTTTGAAGTGGCCTCGACCCCGGCGATCTACCGCACCGATGCCGTTGTGCGTCGTGCGCAGGCGCTGCAGTCGCATCCGCTCAACAATGATCCGCGCATCGTGCTCAATGCCGATGACGCCGCGCGTCTGCAGCTGAGCGAAGGCCAGATGGCCAAGGTCGGTACCGATGCTGGTCGCGCCACGCTGTCGGTTGTGGTCGACGCGCGCGTCGCCGCCGGTACGGTGTGGATTGAATCGGGCCACGGTGCAACCGCGCCGCTGGGTGCCGCTCGGGTAACGGTGGTGGCTGCATGAACGAGTTGCTGTTAAACGCGATCGACCCCTTGTTCCAGTGGTTCATGTCGCTGGGTGACATCGGCATCGTGCTGTGGACGGTGATCAAGATCCTCTTGATCGCCATGCCGGTGATCATTTCGGTTGCCTTCTACGTGTTGTGGGAGCGCAAGCTGATCGGCTGGATGCACGTCCGTCACGGGCCGATGTATGTCGGTCTTGGTGGCCTGCTGCAGGCCTTCGCCGACGTCACCAAGCTGCTGTTCAAGGAAATCATTGCTCCGGCCAGCGCACACAAGGCGATGTACATCATCGCGCCGCTGATCGTGCTGGCACCGTCGTTCGCGGCGTGGGCGGTGGTTCCGTTCGACTACAAGCTGGTGCTGTCCAACGCCAACGTCGGTCTGCTGTACCTGCTGGCGATGACCTCGCTGGGTGTGTACGGCGTGATCCTCGCCGGTTGGGCCTCCAACTCCAAGTACGCCTTCCTCGGTGCGATGCGTTCGGCCGCACAGGTGGTCAGCTACGAAATCGCGATGGGCTTCGCGCTGGTAGGCGTGATGATCGCCGCCGGCAGCTTGAACCTGACCGATATCGTGCTGGCGCAGAAGGGTAATTCGGGTCTGTTCGACTGGTTCCTGCTGCCGCTGTTCCCGTTGTTCATCGTGTACTGGGTGTCCGGCGTTGCCGAAACCAACCGCGCGCCGTTCGACGTGGTGGAAGGTGAGTCGGAAATCGTTGCCGGTCACATGGTTGAGTACTCCGGCGGTGCCTTCGCACTGTTCTTCCTGGCCGAGTACGCCAACATGATCCTGGTCAGCTTCCTGATCTCGATCTTCTTCCTCGGTGGCTGGCTGAGCCCGCTCCAGGGTTGGATCACGGCCGACATCTCGCCGTGGATCAACTGGATCTGGACCGGTGGTTGGCCGTGGCTGCTGCTCAAGGTGCTGTTCTTCGCCAGTGCGTATATCTGGTTCCGTGCCAGCTTCCCGCGCTTCCGTTATGACCAGATCATGCGTCTGGGCTGGAAGGTGTTCATCCCGCTGACCATTTTCTGGATCGCGGTGACGGCACTGATGGTGTTCTACGGCGTGATCCAGAAGGGCGTTTGATTCATGAATAAGATCACCCACTATTTCAAAAGCCTGCTGCTCCTGGAGTTGCTCGGCGGCTTGTGGCTGACGTTGAAATACACGTTCAAGCCCAAGTACACCGTGATGTACCCGATGGAGAAGTTCCCGCAGTCGCCGCGTTTCCGTGGCCTGCACGCCCTGCGCCGTTATCCCAACGGTGAAGAGCGCTGCATCGCCTGCAAACTGTGCGAAGCGGTGTGCCCGGCACTGGCGATCACCATCGACTCGGCCAAGCGCGAAGACGGCACCCGCCGTACCACGCGTTACGAAATCGATCTGTTCAAGTGCATCTTCTGCGGCTTCTGCGAAGAAAGCTGCCCGGTGGACTCGATCGTGGAGACCCACATTCTCGAGTACCACTTCGAGAAGCGTGGCGAGAACATCATCACCAAGCCGCAGCTGCTGGCAATTGGCGACCGGCTTGAAGCCGAAATCGCCGAGCGCCGCGCCGCCGACGCTGCCTTCCGCTGAGGTCTTGAGATGGATTGGGTAAATATTTGTTTCTGGTTCTTCTCCATCATTGCCGGCATTTCCGCGGCAGCGGTGATCAGTGTGCGCAACCCGGTATACGCCGTGCTGTGCTTGATCCTGACCTTCTTCTCCATTGCCTGCGTTTGGCTGCTGGTGGGGGCCGAGTTCCTCGGTGTCACCCTGGTGCTGGTCTACGTTGGTGCGGTGATGGTGTTGTTCCTGTTCGTGGTGATGATGCTGGACATCGATACCGCCAACCTGCGTGAAGGCTGGGTGCGTTACCTGCCGGTCGGCCTGCTGGTCGCGGTGGTGATGCTGGTGCAGATGCTGACCCTGATCGGCATCAAGGCACGTACTGCGCCGTTCCCGGCGGACAACGCCGCTGCGGTCGCTGCCGACACCTCGAATGTCACCTGGCTGGCACGCAGCCTGTTCACTGAATACCTGCTGCCGTTCGAGTTTGCTGCTGTGATCCTGACCGTAGCCGTGGTGGCAGCAGTGATGCTGACCCTGCGCCGTCGGGAAGGTCTGAAGACGCAGAACCCGACCGAGCAGACCATGACCAAGGCAAAGGACCGCCTGCGCATGGTCAAGATGGCCGCCGAAAAGCCGGTGGTGCAGGTCGATACGCAACATGACGGTGGCGAGGAGGCCAAGCCATGATTTCTCTGGGCCATATGCTCGCGCTGGGCGCGGTGATGTTCTGCATCAGCGTTGCCGGCATCTTCCTCAACCGGAAGAACATCATCGTGCTGTTGATGTCGATCGAACTGATGCTGTTGTCGGTGAACATCAACTTCATCGCCTTCTCGCGGGAGCTCGGTGATACCGCCGGTCAGCTGTTCGTGTTCTTCATCCTGACCGTGGCCGCAGCCGAAGCTGCAATTGGCCTTGCGATCCTGGTGACCTTGTTCCGTACTCGCCACACCATCAATGTGGGCGAAGTCGATTCGCTGAAGGGCTGATCCGAAGATGGAAATCACTCTCTCCAAGAGTCTGTTGATTGCAGTGGTGCTCGCGCCACTGTTCGGCAGCATCATCGCCGGCCTGTTCGGTCGTCAGGTGGGGCGCAAGGGCGCCCAGTACGTCACCATTCTGGGCGTGGCGATCAGCTGCGGCCTGTCGGCCTACATCTTCTCCCAGCTGTTGTGGGGCGGGGCGCAGCCTTACAACCAGAACGTCTACACCTTCTTTGAAGTTGGCCAGTACGCGGCCCACGTCGGTTTCATGATCGACCGTTTGACCGCGATGATGATGGTAGTGGTGACCTTCGTGTCGCTGCTGGTTCACATCTACTCGATCGGCTACATGTCCGAAGACGACGGCTACCAGCGTTTCTTCAGCTACATCTCGCTGTTCACCTTCTCTATGCTCACCCTGGTGATGAGCAACAACTTCCTGCAGCTGTTCTTCGGCTGGGAAGCAGTGGGCCTGGTGTCGTACCTGCTGATCGGCTTCTACTTCAAGAAGCCCACGGCCATCTTCGCCAACATGAAGGCGTTCCTGGTCAACCGTGTCGGTGACTTCGGTTTCCTGCTCGGCATCGCCGGCATCCTGTGGGCCTTTGGCTCGCTGGATTACGCCACCGTGTTTGCCAATGCCAGCACCGTGCTGGGCACTGAGACCACCGGTCACGCCATGGTGCAGCTGATCGGCGATCACCAGTGGAGCGTGGCGACCATCATCTGCATCTGTCTGTTCATCGGTGCAATGGGCAAGTCCGCCCAGGTGCCGTTGCACGTGTGGCTGCCGGACTCGATGGAAGGCCCGACCCCGATCTCGGCACTGATCCACGCCGCGACCATGGTTACCGCGGGTATCTTCATGGTCACCCGCATGTCGCCGTTGTTCGAGCTGTCGCAGACCGCGCTGGACTTCATCCTGTTCATCGGTGCCACCACCGCGTTCTTCACCGGCCTGATCGGCATCGTGCAGACCGACATCAAGCGCGTGGTTGCCTACTCCACCTTGTCGCAGCTGGGCTACATGACCGTTGCGCTGGGCGTGTCGGCCTACTCGGGCGCTGTGTTCCACCTGATGACCCACGCCTTCTTCAAGGCGCTGCTGTTCCTCGGTGCCGGTTCGGTGATCATGGGCATGCACCATGAGCAGAACATGATGAAGATGGGCGGCCTGCGCAAGTACATGCCGATCACCCACATCACCATGTGGATCGGTACGCTGGCGCTGGTCGGCACCCCGTTCTTCGCCGGTTTCTACTCCAAGGACACCATCATCGAAGCTGCCGCGATGCATGCGCACGCTGCCGATGCTGGCTGGGTCGCGCTGTACGGTTACTGGGCGGTGCTGGGCGGCGTGATCGTCACCAGTTTCTACAGCTTCCGCCTGCTGTTCCTGACCTTCTTCGGCAAGGAGCGCTTCCGCGACGCGCATGATGATCACCACGCTGATCACGGCCACGGCCACGATGACCATCACGGTCATGGCCCGCACGTGCCGCATGAGTCGCCGTTGGTGGTGACCATTCCGCTGATCCTGCTTGCCATCCCGTCCATCCTCATCGGCTTCTTCACCATCGGCCCGATGCTGTTTGGTACCGGTTGGGACGGCCATGCCGCCGCTGCCGGCATTCCCGGCCAGACCATGTCGTTCTTCACCGGCATCGTCGATTTCTACGACCCGGCGCGCGATACCATTGCCGAAGTTGGCAAGGAGTTCTGGCACGGTTCGGTGGCCTATGCGGTACACGGCATGCAGATGCCGGCGTTCTGGCTGACGGTCGCAGGTTTCGCGCTGGCCTGGGTGTTCTACATCTGGAAGCCGGAACTGGCAGGACAAGCTCGCAAGACCCTGGCACCGGTGGTTTCGGTGCTGGAAAACAAGTACGGCTTCGACAAGCTCTGGATCGACGGCTTTGCCGGCGGTGGTGTGCAGCTCGGCAAGGCCGCCCGTGCCGTTGATAGCACGGTCGTTGATGGGGTGATGGTCAATGGTTCGGCGCGTCTGGTCGACCTGGCTGCCAACCTGTTGCGCCGCACCCAATCCGGTTTCCTCTACCACTACGCGTTCGCGATGATCATCGGCCTGATTGCCCTGTTGGGCGTGCTGATGCATTTCTGGCGTTGACCTGTACGGAATAGAAGACGTGTCGAACTGGCCTCTACTTAGTATTCTCATTTGGCTGCCGATCATCGGCGGTGCATTGATCCTCGCCTTGCGTAACGCCCAGGCTGCCCGTTGGGCATCTCTGGCGGTGGCATTGCTCACCTTCCTGCTCAGCCTCGGCTTGCTCAGCGGCTACGACCGCGGTGCTGCCGATGTGATGCAGTTCGTCGAACAGCATCCGTGGATCCCGGCGTTCGACATTGGCTACAACCTGGCCGTCGACGGCATCGCCATTGCCCTGATCCTGCTGACCACGCTGATCGGCGCGTTGGCGCTGATCGGCGCCTGGGGCGTGGTCGACAAGCGCGTCAATCAGTACGTGGCTGCCTTCCTGATCCTGGAAGGCGTGACGGTCGGCATTTTTGCCGCTACCGACGCGATGCTGTTCTACGTGTTCTTCGAAGCCATGCTGATCCCGATGTTCCTGATCATCGGCGTCTGGGGCGGTCCGCGTCGTATCTACGCGGCGATGAAGTTCTTCCTGTACACCTTCCTCGGCTCGGTGCTGATGCTGGTGGCACTGATCTATCTGTACCTGAAGGGCGGCAGCTTCCAGCTGGTTGACCTGTATCAGCTGCAGCTGTCGGGCAAGGAGCAGACGTGGATATTCTTCGCGTTCCTGATCGCTTTCGCGGTCAAGGTGCCGATGTTCCCGGTGCACACCTGGCTGCCGGACGCGCACGTTGAAGCGCCGACCGCCGGTTCGGTGATCCTGGCCGCGATCGCACTGAAGATCGGTGGCTACGGCTTCCTGCGCTTCAACCTGCCGATCGTGCCTGATGCCAGCCACGAGTGGGCATGGCTGGTGATCGCGCTGTCGCTGGTGGCGGTGATCTACGTCGGCCTGGTCGCGATGGTGCAGGACGACATGAAGAAGCTGATCGCTTATTCGTCGGTCGCGCATATGGGTTTCGTCACCCTGGGTACCTTCACCGCGCTGTGGCTGGTGCGTGACGCCGGCAACGCCGACGCTGCTCGCCTGGGCCTGCAGGGCGCCATGGTGCAGATGATTTCGCACGGCTTTGTGTCCGGCGCGATGTTCTCCTGCGTGGGCGTGCTGTATGACCGCATGCACAGCCGCCGCATCGCCGACTACGGCGGCGTGGTCAATGTGATGCCGTGGTTTGCGGCCTTCGCGCTACTGTTCTTCATGGCCAACTCCGGCCTGCCGGGCACCAGCGGCTTCGTTGGCGAGTTCATGATCGTGCTGGCTGCATTCCAGTGGAATCCGCTGGTTGCCCTGGGCGCTGCGACCACGCTGATCATCAGTGCGGCGTATTCGCTGTGGCTGTACAAGCGCGTGTTCTTCGGTGAAGTGGGCAACGCGCACGTCGCTGAGCTGAAGGACATGAATGGTCGTGAGTGGCTGGTAATGACCGTGTTTGCGGTCGGTACGCTGGTGCTGGGCTTCTATCCCAAGCCGCTGACCGATCTGATGGAGCCGTCCATTGCCCATCTGGCGATGCAGATCGCTTCTAGCAAGCTGCTGTAAGCGGCTCGTCGAGAGTATTGATTCCAGGATTTGATGATGACCACGCCGACGCCCCTGCCGTTGACCATGACCGACCTGCTGCCGTTGCTGCCCGAACTGGTAGTGATTGGCGGTGCCTTTGCCCTGCTGATCCTTGATCTGTTCATCAGCACCAAGCACAAGGTCTGGACCCACTTCATTTCGGTGGCGATCCTCGCTGTCGCCTTCATCATGCTGTTGAACGGCGTGGGCGGGCAGGGCGAGGTATTCCACGGGATGTTCATCCGTGACAACGCTGCCGACGTCATGAAGACCGTCGTAGTGCTGGTCAGCGGTCTGAGCCTGATCTACGGCTGGAGCTACCTGCGCGAGCGCAATCTGTACCAGGGCGAGATCCCGGTGCTGATCCTGTTCGCTACCGCCGGCATGATGATCCTGGTGTCGGCTGGCAGCCTGCTGATGGTCTATCTGGGCCTGGAACTGCTGGCGCTGTGCTCCTACGCACTGGTTGCCAGCAACCGTGAGAACAAGCTCGCGGCCGAAGCCGGCATGAAGTACATCGTGCTGGGTTCGCTGGCCTCGGGCCTGCTGCTGTACGGCATGTCGCTGATCTATGGCGCCACCGGTTCGCTGCATCTGGACGTCATCCATGCATCCATCGCGCATTCCGATGAGCGCCTGCTGCTGTTGACCGGTGCGGTGTTCATGGTTGCCGGCGTTGCCTTCAAGCTGGGCGCCGCACCGTTCCATATGTGGCTGCCCGACGTCTACCAGGGTGCGCCGGCGCCGATCGCGCTGTTCATCAGCTCGGCACCGAAGCTGGCGGCCTTCGGCATGGCTTACCGTCTGTTGGAAATGGGCGTTGGCCCGTTGTCGACCGAGCTGCAGTACGTGCTGGCCGGCCTGGCCGCACTGTCGCTGGTCATCGGTAACCTGATGGCCATCGCCCAGACCAATCTGAAGCGCATGCTGGCTTACTCGACCGTGTCGCACATCGGCTTCCTGCTGATGGGCATCGCCGGTGGTGGCGAGCAGGGCTATTCGGCGGCGCTGTTCTATGCCATTGCCTACGCCATCATGTCCACTGCCGCATTCGGCGCGATCATCGCAATGTCGCGTGCCGGTTTTGAGGCCGAGAACATCGAAGACTTCAAGGGCCTGAACGCACGCAGCCCGTGGATGGCAGGCCTGGTCCTGTGCATCATGGCGTCGCTGGCCGGTATCCCGCCGTTCCTCGGCTTCTGGACCAAGCTGTCGGTGCTGAGCGCGGCCATCAATGGTGGCCTGCTGTGGCTGGCCATGGTCGGTGTGCTTTGTGCGGTGATCGGTTGCTTCTACTACCTGCGCGTCATCAAGGTCATGTACTTCGATGAGCCGGTGGGCGAGCCGCTGCCGCGTAACAATGACCGTATCCTGGGCATCGTGTTGGGCGTGAATTCCGTGCTGCTGCTGGTGCTGCCGCTGGGTCTGGGCCCGATCATGGAGTGGATGCGCAATTCTTTTGCACATTTGTAATAAAAAACGTTACAAATCTGCGCGAAGTGTGTATTATTCATCTCCTGAGTTGACGACCTCACCGCCTAGCGGAAAGGTCGGAACCACCTGGTAAGTGGTTCAACCGGAAGGGTTTTTCCGGGTTTCTCTAGCGACTAGAGAGAAACGCGAAGTAAATAAGTCTTGCATTATCGGCTTGGTTACTTCATAATTCCGCTTCTGATGCGGGGTGGAGCAGTCTGGCAGCTCGTCGGGCTCATAACCCGAAGGTCGCAGGTTCAAATCCTGCCCCCGCTACCAGCTTCAGTCTTTGCAACACAGTGTGTTGATAAGGCAAGAGTTGGGCTCGCAAGAACGGCTGCTTCCGTTCTTGCAACCGGGATCCGGCCAACGGATCCAAACGGACAAAGGGCCCATGTGGGCCCTTTGCTGTTTCTGGAAATCAGAAACCCCGGTTGGGTGACAACCGTTCTCTTACTTACGAATCAAGGCTGGCTGTGAGCGACAAGGCTACTGAAATCGCGAATCTGCTGGGCCCCACCGTGCAGGCGTTGGGGCTCGAGTTGCTTGGCGCCGAATATCTGCCGGCCCCGGGCGGCGCAACGTTGCGCCTGTATATCGACGTGCCGCTGGCTGAACAGCCTGAGCGCATGGTCAACGTTGAAGACTGCGAGCGGGTGAGCCGCGAGGTTTCCGCGCAGCTGGACGTTGAGGACCCGATCAGCGGCAATTACACGCTGGAAGTGTCTTCGCCGGGCGTGGACCGTCCGTTGTTCTCGCTGGAGCAGTTCGAGCGCGCCATTGGTGAATCCGCCAAGGTCGGCCTGAAGCTGCCGCAGGAAAACCGCCGTCGCCTGCAGGGCGAGATCGTCGCGGTTGACCTGGAGCAGGGCACGGTGACCTTTGTGGTCGACAACAAGCCGTTCGTGGCTTCGTTCGACAACATCGACAAGGCACGCATCATTCCGGACTGGGCCGCTTTGGGCCTGGCACCGACCAAACCGACGGGTCCGGCCCCCAAGCAGGGCAAGACCAAGAATAATTCCAATAACGAAACGGCGGCCAAAAAGCCGCGCGCGGAGTGAGCCGATGAGCAAGGAACTTTTGCTGGTAGTTGACGCAGTCGCCAACGAGAAGGGCGTGCCGCGTGAAGTTATTTTTGACGCGATCGAGGCCGCATTGGCTTCTGCCGCGAAGAAGCGTTACGCCGAAGAAGAAGTGCTGGCGCGCGTTTCGATCAATCACAAGGACGGCACCTACGAAACTTTCCGTCGCTGGGAAGTGGTCGCTGATGACGTCGTGATGGAGTCGCCGGACCGCCAGATCCGTTTGATGGATGCGGTGGACGAAGCCGACGGCGTTGAAGTCGGTGACTACATCGAAGAACAGATTGAAAACCCCGATTTCGGCCGTATCGCAGCGCAGGCTGCCAAGCAGGTCATCGTCCAGCGTGTGCGCGAAGCTGAGCGCCAGCAGGTGGTGGATGCGTGGAAAGACCGCGTTGGCGAATTGGTCACCGGTGTGGTCAAGCGCGCTGAGCGCGGCAACATCTATGTTGATCTGGGCGGCAATGCCGAAGCCTTCATTCCGAAGGACAAGGGCATTCCGCGTGACGTGCTGCGTGCCGGCGACCGCGTGCGCGGTTACCTGGCCGAAGTGCGTTCGGAGCCGCGTGGCCCGCAGCTGTTCATCAGCCGTGCAGCCCCGGAATTCATGATCGAGCTGTTCAAGCTGGAAGTGCCGGAAGTCGGCCAGGGCCTGGTCGAGATCAAGGCCTGTGCACGTGACCCGGGCGACCGCGCCAAGATCGCCGTACTGGCCCACGACAGCCGCACCGATCCGATCGGCGCCTGCATCGGCATGCGCGGTTCGCGCGTGCAGGCAGTGTCCAACGAGCTCAATGGCGAGCGCGTGGATATCGTGCTGTGGAACGACAACCCGGCCAACTTCGTCATCAATGCGATGGCGCCGGCTGAGGTCCAGTCGATCATCGTTGACGAAGAAAAGCATTCGATGGACCTGGCCGTGGCGGAAGATCGCCTGGCCCAGGCAATCGGCAAGGGCGGCCAGAACGTGCGTCTGGCCAGCCGCCTGACCGGTTGGCAGCTGAATGTGATGACCCAGGACCAGGTGACCGCCAAGTCGGAAGCCGAGCAGGGCGTCGCCCGTCAGCTGTTCATGGACAAGCTGGAAGTGGACGAAGAAATCGCCGGCATCCTGGTGTCCGAAGGTTTTGGTACGGTGGAAGAAATCGCCTACGTGCCGGTTGGTGAGTTGCTGGCAGTGGAAGGCTTCGACGAAGATATCGTTGAAGAACTCCGCGCCCGCGCCCGCGATGCGCTGCTCAATGAAGCGCTGGCGGTGGAAGAGGGTGCTGACGGCGATGTGCCGGCAGCAGATCTGCTGGCACTGAAGGGCATGGATGAGGCTACCGCGTACGCGCTGGCTGGCCACGGCGTGCGCACAAGTGAGGATCTGTCGGATCTGGCTGCCGACGAGGTTCTGGAGTTCGGCATCGAGGGCATGGATCTGGAGCGCGCCGCGGCGTTGGTCCTGGCAGCCCGCGCCGAGGAGATCGCCCGCCTGGAGCGCGGCGAATGAGCCAGCGATGAACAGTGCCCTGAGCCGCTCAGGGCGTAGACTCCGCGCTGCCTTCGTTCGTGACGAGGGGGCGCAAACAAGATCATAGGATCCGAATGTCGCAGCAAACCACCATCCGCAAGCTCGCCGAACTGGTCAACACGCCGGTCGAGAAACTGCTTGAACAGCTGTCCCAGGCCGGGATGAAGTTCAGCGGTCCCGACCAGGTCGTGACCAGTACCGAGAAAGTGAAGCTGCTTGGCTTCCTCCGCCGTTCGCACGGCAAGGAAGAGCAGCCGGTCGAAGACGCCGAAGCCGCAGCCAAGAAGATCACCCTGAATCGCCGCAAGCATCAGGAAGTGACCGTCAGTGCTGGCCGCAGCAAGACCACCGTCAATGTGGAAGTGCGCCAGAAGCGTACTTATGCCAAGCCGGAAGGTGGCAAGCCCGCGATGACGCCGTCCGAAGAGCGTGCAGACATCCTGCGCAAGCTCGAGGAATCGCGTCAGCGCAATCTCGACGAGCAGCGCATGCTGGCCGAGAAGGATCGCGCCCGTGATGAAGGCATCGCAGCCAAGAAGGCGGCTGAAGTAGCCGAGGCTGCTCGCGTTGAAGCCGAGAAGGTCGCTGCTGAAGAGGCCGCCAAGGCCGCTGCTGCAAAGCCGGCACCGGCAGCTGAAGCACCGGCACCGCGCGCAGCGCGTCCGGCCGCCGCCGCTGCCCCGGCCCGCGCACCTGCCCGCGATGAGCGTGGCAACAACGCAAATGCCAATGCCAACGCAAAGCCGGGCAAGCGCAACGAAGGTGGTGATGGCAACCGTTTTGGTGGCCAGCTGCACCTGTCGGCGTCTGACCGTGCCCGTCGTGGCAACAGCAACAACAATAATTCGCGCGGTCGTCCGGGTGCACGTGCACCGCAGGGTCGCCGTGGCAATGACGCATCGCGTAGCGGTGGCGGCAGCCATGCCTTCGAACGTCCGACCGCACCAGTGGTGCGTGAAGTCGCCGTTGGCGACACCATCACCGTGGCCGATCTGGCGCAGAAGCTCGCGCTCAAGGGCGGCGAGGTGGTGAAGGCGCTGTTCAAGATGGGCGTGATGGCTACCATCACCCAGTCCATCGACCATGACACTGCTGCACTGGTTGTCGAAGAGCTCGGCCACAATGTGGTTCGTGCCAACGCCAACGATGCCGAAGACGCACTGCTGGCGATCACTGGTGCCGATGAGCGCGTAGCCGTGCCGCGTGCACCGGTCGTGACCATCATGGGTCACGTCGATCACGGCAAGACCTCGCTACTGGATTACATGCGCCGTACCAAGGTCGCCAACGGCGAAGCCGGTGGTATCACCCAGCACATCGGTGCTTACCATGTGACCACGCCGAAGGGCGTGATCAGCTTCCTCGATACCCCGGGCCACGCCGCGTTCACCTCGATGCGTGCCCGTGGTGCGCAGCTGACCGATATCGTGGTGGTGGTTGTCGCCGCCGACGATGGTGTGATGCCGCAGACCAAGGAGGCCATCCAGCACGCTCGCGCCGCCAACGCGCCGATCGTGGTGGCAATCAACAAGATCGACAAGGCCTCGGCCGACCCGATGCGCGTCAAGAACGAACTGCTTGCTGAGCAGGTCGTGGCCGAAGACTTCGGTGGTGACGTGCAGATGGTGGAGATCTCGGCCAAGACCGGCTTGGGTATCGACGACCTGCTGGATGCGATTTCGCTGCAGGCCGAAGTGCTGGAGCTGAAGGCCGTGGCTGACGGCCGCGCCAATGGCGTGGTCATCGAATCCTCGCTGGACAAGGGTCGTGGCCCGATCGCGACGGTGCTGGTGCAACAGGGTCTGCTGAAGAAGGGCGACTACCTGGTGTGCGGTATCCAGTACGGTCGCGTGCGCGCACTGTTTGACGAAACCGGTGCCCAGGTCTCCGAGGCTGGTCCGTCGATTCCGGTGCAGGTGCTGGGTCTGTCGGGCGTGCCGGAAGCCGGTGATGACTTTGTCGTGGTTGAAGACGAGCGTCTGGCCAAGGACGTCGCGCAGACGCGTGAAACCAAGCGTCGCGAGTCGCGCCTGGTCGCCACTGCCGGCAGCCGCATGGAAGACATCATGTCGCAGCTGGGCAAGGGCGAAGGCCAGCAGGTGTTGAACCTGTTGATCAAGGCCGACGTCCAGGGTTCGGTGCAGGCACTGAGCCAGGCGCTGGTTGCGCTGTCCAACGACGACATCCGCATCAACGTGATCCACTCTGGCGTGGGCGGCATCACCGAGTCCGACGCCAACTCGGCCGTGGCTTCCAAGGCCACCGTCATCGGCTTCAACGTGCGTGCGGATGCTTCGGCCCGTCGCATCATTGAATCCAACGGCGTTGACCTGCGTTACTTCTCGATCATCTATGACGTGATCGATCAGGTGAAGCAGGTGGCCTCCGGTCTGCTCGGCGTGGAAATCCGCGAAGAGATCATCGGTATCGCCCAGGTCCGCGACGTGTTCCGCAGCTCCAAGTTCGGCGCGGTTGCAGGCTGCATGATCATCGAAGGCGTGGTGAAGCGGAACAAGCCGATCCGCGTGCTGCGCGACAGCGTGGTGGTGTTCGAAGGCGAGCTGGAATCGCTGCGTCGCTTCAAGGAAAACGTCGAAGAAGTTCGCAACGGTACCGAGTGCGGTATCGGCGTGAAGGCTTACAACGACGTCAAGCCGGGCGACCAGATCGAGTGCTTCGAACGTATCGAAGTGCCGCGTACGCTGTAACGGCTGCGATCGAGGTGCCGGGAGTCGGGATTCGCTGAGGCGGGTCCTGGCGAGCGGGGCCTCCAGCGGCCGGGTCGGGGAATCGTGAGTTGTCGCCGTGAATGCGGTTGCAGCGAGCGGTTCCCTTCCGGTTTCATTGAAATTCACTCTTTATTGCTGATACTTGCCTGATGCCTAAGACTTTCCATCGTACCGACCGTGTTTCCGCACAGATCCGCCGTGATCTGGGCACGCTGGTGCATGCCGCCGTGCGCGAATTCGGCCTGCCCTCGGTCAGTGTGTCGGACGTGGAAGTCACCCGTGACATGGCCCACGCCAAGATCTTCGTGACCGCGCTGATGCCGGAACGTGCGGATGAGGCGATGAAGGGGCTGCGCGAACTGACGGTTGAGCTGCGCATGTCGCTGGCCAAGGCGATGAAGTTGCGGCATGTGCCGGAGCTGCATTTCCACTACGACGATTCGGTCGATCGTGGCGAGCGCATCGACAATCTGCTGCGCGACCTGGTGCCGCCGCCGGAACCCGAGTCCGACGCCGACAAAGGCGCCGACAAAGAATAATCGCAGCAGCCCGTAAGGGCTGTTGTCATGTCTGGCCCGCGCGTTGGCGCAGGCGGCTTTCCCGTTTTCTGCTCGGTGTGCTGAATGCACGCCGGCCTGCCTATGGTGTTGCATGCGTCCCCGAATCCAATTCCGCCGCCTGGATGGCATCGTTCTGCTCGACAAGCCGGCTGGCATGAGCTCCAACACCGCGCTGCAGGTTGCGCGCCGTCTGTTCCGCGCCGAAAAGGGCGGTCATACCGGCAGCCTCGATCCGCTGGCCACCGGCCTGTTGCCGCTGTGTTTCGGCGAGGCCACCAAGATTGCCGGCCTGCTGCTGGGCTCGGCCAAGGCCTATGACGCCGAAATCCGGCTGGGTAGCACCACCGATACCGATGATGCCGATGGCGCGGTGCTGCGCGAGCGGCCGGTGCCTGAGTTCAGCGATGTGCAGTTGCAGGCGGCCTTGGTCAGCCTGACTGGCACCATCCTGCAGCGTGCGCCGATCTATTCTGCGCTGAAGCAGGGCGGCGAGCCGCTGTATGCCAAGGCCCGCCGCGGCGAGGCCATCGAGGCGCCCGAGCGTGAAGTGCAGGTACAGGCGATTGAAGTGCTGGCGCGTGAAGGTGAGTGTCTGTCGCTGCGCGTGACCTGCGGCTCGGGTACCTATATCCGCAGCATTGCCCGCGATCTGGGCGAGCTGCTGGGCTGTGGTGCGCATGTGACTGCGTTGCGTCGGTTGTGGGTGGAGCCGTTCATGGCGCCGAAGATGATTGGCCTGGACGCGCTGCGCGCAGTGGCTGAATCCGGCGACGAGGCCGCTTTGTTGGACTGGCTGCTGCCGATCGAGCAGGGCTTGAGCCAGTTTGCCCGGGTTGAGCTGGATGCCGCCCAGGCAGCGCGGTTCTGTCTTGGCCAGCGCCTGCGCAATCCGGACTGGCCGGTAGGCCTGGTGGTGGTTTATGGCGACGGCGGGCAGCCGCTGGGTCTGGGCCAGGTGGAAGAGGGTGGGCGGCTGGGGCCGCAGCGCCGCTTCAATCTCTGAACGGGCAGCGGCGCACAGTACCTTTAAAGACACTCCCGCCTTGTCCCGGATGGTTGTGACCGTTACAATTTTGCGGCCCTAGAAAGGGCAACTGTCCGCCTCGGTGGCCAGCCTATTAATCGGCGAGCTGTGCGGTGCGTCATGAGACGTTCCTGCCGGCCCCGCATCTGAAGAGAAAAACCATGTCGATCGACACCCAGAAAGTCATTGAAGAAAACAAGCGCGGCGCTGCTGACACCGGCTCACCGGAAGTCCAGGTCGCCCTGCTGACCGCTCGCATTGAACTGCTGACCGGCCACTTCAAGGAACACAAGAAGGATCACCACAGCCGCCGTGGTCTGCTGCAGATGGTCAACCGCCGCCGTAGCCTGCTCGACTACCTGAAGAACAAGGATGTCGCACGTTACAAAGCATTGATCGAAAAGCTCGGCCTGCGCCGCTAATCGATATCCGCCGCGGCGCAGCGATGCGCCGCGGTTTTGTTTTAAGCGCTTCAAAATCGTAGTAGACCGGCCGGAACCGCCCGGCCAGCCGTTGCCGGCATGGGTTGGCAACGGACCAATCGAAGAAAGCATTTCAAGGATCCCCCGTGGCAAAAATCACCAAAACCTTCCAGTACGGCAAACACACCGTCACGCTTGAAACCGGCGAAGTCGCCCGTCAGGCCGGCGGCGCAGTCATCGTCAAGATGGACGACACCGTGTTGCTGGTCACTGCCGTCGCCGCCAAGAGCGCGCGCGAAGGCCAGGACTTCTTCCCGCTGACCGTCGATTACCAGGAAAAGTTCTACGCCGGTGGCCGTATCCCGGGTGGCTTCTTCAAGCGTGAAGGCCGTGCGACCGAAAAAGAGACGCTGATTTCGCGCCTGATCGATCGCCCGATCCGTCCGCTGTTCCCGGAAGACTACAAGAACGAAGTGCAGATCATCGCCACGGTGATGTCGCTGAACCCGGACGTCGACGGTGATATCGCCGCGCTGATCGGTGCCTCGGCTGCGCTGTCGCTGGCCGGTACCCCGTTCAAGGGCCCGATCGCCGCCGCCAAGGTGGGTTACAAGGATGGCGAGTACATCCTCAACCCGACCGTGTCGGAGCTGAAGGAATCGCAGCTGGAGCTGGTGGTCGCTGGTACCGCCAATGCCGTGCTGATGGTGGAATCCGAAGCCGCGCTGCTGTCCGAAGAAGTGATGCTGGGCGCCGTGACCTTCGGTCACCGCGAAATGCAGAAGGTCATCAACGCGATCAATGAACTGACCGTTGAAGCCGGCACCAAGCCGAGCGACTGGGTTGCCCCGGCCAAGAACACCGCGCTGATCAGCGCCCTGCAGGAAGCCGTCGGCGGCAAGCTCGGCGAAGCCTTCCAGGTGCGTGACAAGCTGCAGCGTCGTGACGCCATCTCGGCGATCAAGAAGGACGTGGTCGAGACCCTGGCTGGCCGCGTTGCCGCTGAAGGTTGGAACTCGGCCGAGCTGTCGAAGGAATTCGGCGAGCTGGAATACAGCACCATGCGTAACTCGGTACTGGACACCAAGGTCCGCATCGACGGCCGTGCGCTGGACACCGTCCGCCCGATCGCCGTGAAGACCAGCGTGCTGCCGCGTACCCACGGCTCGGCGCTGTTCACCCGTGGTGAGACCCAGGCCATCGTGACCATCACGCTGGGCACCGCACGCGACGGTCAGGTCATCGACGCCGTTGCCGGTGAGTACAAGGAAAACTTCCTGTTCCATTACAACTTCCCGCCCTACTCGGTCGGTGAGTGCGGTCGTTTCGGTGCGCCGAAGCGTCGCGAAATCGGCCACGGCCGCCTGGCCAAGCGCGGCGTGCTGGCGGTGATGCCGTCGCTGGAAGCCTTCCCGTACACCATTCGCGTGGTGTCGGAAATCACTGAATCCAACGGCTCCTCGTCGATGGCTTCGGTCTGCGGTTCCTCGCTGGCCCTGATGGACGCCGGCGTGCCGGTCAAGTCGCCGGTTGCTGGTATCGCCATGGGTCTGGTCAAGGAAGGCGAGCGTTTCGTCGTCCTGTCCGACATCCTGGGTGACGAAGATCACCTGGGCGACATGGACTTCAAGGTCGCTGGTACCGCCGAGGGCATCTCCGCCCTGCAGATGGATATCAAGATCGAAGGCATCACCGAAGAGATCATGAAGCAGGCACTGCAGCAGGCCAAGGCTGGCCGTCTGCACATCCTGGGTGAAATGGCCCACGGCCTGACCACCCCGCGTGCCGAGCTGTCGGACTACGCGCCGCGTCTGCTGACCATCAAGATCCACCCGGACAAGATCCGCGAAGTGATCGGCAAGGGTGGTTCCACCATCCAGGCCATCACCAAGGAAACCGGCACGCAGATCGACATCCAGGACGATGGCACCATCACCATCGCTTCGGTGAATAACGCCGCTGCCCAGGCCGCCAAGGCCCGCATCGAGCAGATCACCTCGGACGTCGAGCCGGGCCGCATCTACGAAGGCAAGGTCGCCAAGATCATGGACTTCGGTGCGTTCGTCACCATCCTGCCGGGCAAGGACGGTCTGGTCCACGTGTCGCAGATCTCCAGCGACCGCGTCGAGAAGGTTGGCGACGTGTTGAAGGAAGGCGATGTGGTCAAGGTCAAGGTGCTGGAAGTCGACAAGCAGGGCCGTATCCGCCTGTCGATGAAGGCCGTTGAAGAAGGCGAGGGCACCCCGGCCGAATAAGGCTGCGGTGTTGTATCGCTGAGAAGAAAAGCGGGCCTTGTGCCCGCTTTTCTTTTGCCCGGAAAACAGCAGTTGGATGGCTAGGCATGTTTCCTCCTGTAGTGCCGAGCCATGCTCGGCAGCGGCCTTCCCGGCAATCCATCAGGTTTTGTAGGAGCGGCATCAGCCGCGAAGCCGATGGTGAATCAGATTGCAGATATAGCCGGCGTTTCATTGCTGCCAGCTTCGCGGCTCACGCCGCTCCCACAAAGCATGGCGCGCGAGCACCCGTAGTACCGAGCCATGCTCGGCAGAGGCTTTCCCGGCAATCCATCAGGTTTTGTAGGAGCGGCATCAGCCGCGAAGCCGATGGTGAATCAGATTGCAGATATAGCCGGCGTTTCATTGCTGCCAGTTTCGCGGCTCACGCCGCTCCCACAAAGCATGGCGCGCGAGCACCCGTAGTGCCGAGCCATGCTCGGCAGAGGCCTTCCCGGTAAACCATCAGGTTTTGTAGGAGCGGCATCAGCCGCGAAGCCGATAGTCGATCAGATTGCAG
>NZ_JBRREK010000049.1:0-30827 GCF_056760235.1 Stenotrophomonas sp. STEN018 | reverse complement strand
TTGCGTCGGCCTTGTTGTTCGGCGTCGCCAAAGGTTAGTTGCATGGGTCGATCAAGCTCTCAAATCGCGGATTGCAGTCTGGCAGCTTCGGGGGAGTTGTTCAGAGCTTCCCTAGGGGCGGCTTTTTTTGTCTGATGGAAAGCATTTGGGAAGAGAACCCCAGGGGGTTCTGTCCCCGCCGCGGCAGCTGGGACGGCCCAACAGCCAGAAGGGTGAGGCACAGGCCCCTACTCACCACCAGTTCCCCAGGAGGTAGTGGCTTCGGTCAAGCAGTTACGGTGCTATCCGACTAAAGGACCTGACACACCCGATCTACAGGTCAATGCAGGCAAAAGGCCATCCGAAGGGGTGACCTTATCGTTTTCGGTGCGAAGCCATGGAGGGCAAACACTGCTTACTCCTGATCAGCGCAAAACCTCAGCCGGTCCTCGCCACCTGGACACACGTTCCAACCATGCAAACGCTGGCCGTTGCCCGCAGGGACACAAAAGCTGTCCTTACCCACCCGCCCCCTCAGCCAAATCCGCACTGACGTACTGCGGACGCCGCCACAGCAGCCACACGCCCCAGGTCAGCAACGGCAGCACATAGATCACCAGGAACAACCAGGTCAGCGTGCCGTAGCCTTTTTCGATCAGCTCGATCAGGCCGACGGCGGTGGCGGCGTACACCGCGAGCAGCATCACGGTTATCGCTATCGCCGGGCGCAATGCCTGCGGCATTGGCTGTTTGCGCTCCTCATAGGACTTGGCCACGCGCTCATTGATTGCGTGCAGCAGTGCCACGCCGGTATCCACCAGGGTCAGCATCACCGCGATCTGGAATGCCCATTCGAACCAGGGTGCATGCAGCTTGGCCAGCAGGAACGCTGAAGGCAGCGCCTCGGCGCCGATCTCATGGTAGTAACCCATCATCGCGATATAGAACACCACGCCCGGCAACATCCCCAACGGGCCAGCAAGCGCACCGGCGATAAGTGCCTCACGGCGGAGCGTCAGGTGGCGAATGCAGAACAGCACTGCCGGGATGGTGGCGACGTTGTATCCGGCATAACTGACGCCCGCCTTGAACCAACTGCCGTCGCCGGTTGCAGTCGCGAAGTTGGCCTCGATGCGGTCACCGAACGCAATAACGCTCCACACCACGAAGATGATGTAGACCAGATACAGGTAGCCCACCGACATGGTGAGGAACTTCTCGATCACCGTGCTGCTGAAAACCAGCATCGCACCGGTGGCGGCGATCATGCCCAGCGAACCGACCAGTTTCGGCAGACCGAACAGACTATGGGCGATCTCGCCCGCAGCCGCGCCCATGACCGCCATGATGATGATGATCAGCAGGAAATAGCCGATCTCAAACAGGAACCAGCCTCGCCCGAGCAGCACTTTGAAGAATGATCGGTAGTCGTAGGCACGTGCGACCCGGGCCAGCTCGAAGCTGACCATCAGCACTGCGCTCCACACCAGCATGCTGATCAGCATCGCCAGCAGGCCGCCCCAAGGGCCGGCCGGCATGAAGAACTCCACCAACTCACGCCCGGTGGCATAGCCACCGGCAATCACCGCCGCCTGGAACACAAAGCCTGGCAGCAGGTAGCGCTGGAACCATGAGGACGCGGTACTCATGGCACACCCATGCATAGGTCAGTTCCAGCGCCGAGGCATGTGGACAACGCCAACATCAACTTCATATCAGAATCCTTCGAGAGCCATCACTTCGGATAGGGCGCCTACCGAAGCAGGCGCCTGTGTTCTGTGCACAAAGCGCTACGACATGTGATCGGAAGCCGATCAGAACCGGTAGTCGAACGACACACCGACTGTACGTGGTTGCATCATCACACCATTCCAGCGGGTCAACCTCGCGGAGGCATACATGGTGCGGCCAGCGGCGGCGTAGATGACTTCGTTGGTGACGTTGGTGACGAAGAAACGGAACGTCGAATTCTCGTTGCTCAGTTCCGCGGTGAGGTCCAGCGAGGTGTAGCTGGGCAGCTCGACCGACAAAGCAGGTGCCACCGACGCCTCGCGTTCACCGTAGTAGCGCAGCGCGCCACCCACGTTCCAGCCCCAGCCACCGTGTATCGGGAACTGGTAGTTGGCTTGCAGGCTGCCGGCCCATTCCGGCACCTGCGGCAACGGATCGCCGGCTTTGGCCTGGCCCGGGAATGGCGAGGTCAGCTTGGCATCGGTGTAAGTCATGCTGCCACTCAGGCGCAGATTATCGATTGGCATCACCGTGCCGGTGAATTCCACGCCCTCGCTGCGCGCGGTGCCGCCGTTGACGCCATAGGCAATGCCGCGTGCGGTGGTCAGGCTCAGGCGGATGTCCTCCCAATCGATCCGGAATGCCGCCACTTCCAATAGCGCACGGCGATCCCAAAGATGGGTCTTCAGGCCGATTTCGTAATTGGTCAGGGTGTCCGAATTCACCTGCGACGGCACCTCGGGCGAGCCGACCACCACCGGATTGGGGCCGCCGGCACGGTAGCCGGTCGCCACGCGCAGGTAGGCCATGCTGTCCTTGCCGAAGAACAGGCGTGGACTGGCGCTCCAGGTGGTCACGCCTTCCGAGGAATGGGTGGTCCTTTGCACACCATCGCCGCCCAGCGGACCGCCGAGGGTCTGCTTGAACTCCTGGTCGTTCTCCGCGCGACGTACGCCCAGCGAAAGATCGAACTTGTCAGTGAACTTCCACGTGGCGTTCCCGAACAACGCCTTCTCACGATAGGTACTCAGCACCGAGGCAGTGAACAGGCTCATCAGGGGATTGCCCGCGGGATTCAGCGCGGCCCCGTCCTCGACATACTTAGAATCTTCATCGGTGTAGAAGCCACCCAGCTGCCATTGCAGGCGCCCCTCGCCCTTGGAGGTCAGGCGGAACTCCTGGGTCCACTTGGTCAGGTCGATGTCGGTATCGAGCGTGGCATAGGCCATCACCGGACCCACACCGGGCCTCTGTCCCAGCAGCGGAATGTATTCAGCCGACAGGTCCGTCAGGCGCCAGGCGTTGGACTTCATCCAGCTGCTGGACGAGTTGAAATCAGCCCAACCCAGGTCCCAGTCCACGCTCAGCCCGTAGACGTCGTAATCGATACTGCTCGGCTGCAGCAGGAAGAATTCGTTGGCATAACCAGGTAACTTGGGCTTGAAGGTGACCGGGTCCAGCGCGACCGAGCCGAAATTATCGCCCTTGTTTTTCTGGCTCAGCGCGGTCAACAGCACCTCCACCGTATCGCTTGGCTTCCACGCCAGCGCCAGGCGGCCAGCGTTCTGGCGCACGTCGTTGGTATCACGGCGCCCCACCACCGCGTTGTCGATCCAGCCCGGCGTGGTCTGCTCGGCGTAGCTGACCCGCAGCGCCAACTTGCCCTCAATCAGCGGTGCATTGATTGCCGCGCGACCGGAATGACCGACCCCGCCGCCATCATCGATGACGCTGATGGTGCCGCCGACCCGGCCCTCGAAGTTCTCCAGGTCCGGCCGTTTGGTCACGTATTTCACCACGCCGCCGAGCGCACTGGCGCCGTATAGCGTGCCTTGTGGGCCGCGCAGCACTTCGACGGACTGTACGTCGTAGGGCAGCAGGTCGAACATGCCCGAAGTCGCACCGGACAGCGAACCGTTCGGGGTCAGCGGCACGTCATCGACGTAGATCGAGGTCGAAGCGGTGTTGCCCATCGGCATGATGCCGCGGATCGAAATCATCGAGCGGCCCGGGGAGCCGAGGCTGGACACCTGCAGTCCAGGAATCAGGCCGGCAAGGTTGTTGATGTTGTTGATCTGCAGACGCTCGATCTCTTCTTCACCGACGACGCTGATCGCCATCGGGATCTCGGTCACCACCTCCACACGCTTCTGCGCGGTTGCGGTCACGGTTTCCAGCGTATTCACAGCCTCGCGGCCGGTCTCGGTGGTCGCATCCTGCGCCAGTGCCGTTGCACTACAGGCCAAGGCCAGCACGCCTGCAATGCAGGCCTGCGACAAAACGGACATTCGGGGCGAGCAGTTGTTCATTGTGGTTACGTCTCGGTATCAGAGGAAGAAATCCGCGTAGATAGAGCCGAATACAGTGGGGGGGCGATGCGCGGCCGTTGCGTGTAACGAGGAAACGGCGGGGATGGAACCGTGGAATTGTGACAAACAGTCCAGTTCAGGACACATTAATCCTAATCAGAGAATTGTCAATCCTGTCGGATTGCAGGGGTCCTGCGATGGGCAGGTGCCCTAGTGACCACTACAGAGCCTTCAAAGGGGGGGATCAGGCCGGGATCGCCACTCCGGCACCCCACACCGCTTCGTCACACCAGATCGTGCCCTCGCGATACACGACCCCTGGGGTCCGGTCCTGTTTGAGGAAGGTCGGTCCGTCGAGATCGACCAGGTCACATAGCTGGCCGACCACAAAGCCTGGCGCTGCGCCCAGGCTGCTGCACACCATGCAACCGACCATCACCCCCAGCCCGGCCTCGCGTGCTGCAGCGGCGATCAGCAGCGCTTCGGTCAGTCCTCCGCACTTGTCGAGCTTGATGTTGACGACATCAAAGCGGCCACGCAGTCCGGCGACATCAGCCAGCGTGAGCGCACTTTCATCGGCGGCCAGCGGAATCGGCGAGCGATAGCCATCCAGACTGGCTTCCTGCCCGCGTGCCAGCGGTTGCTCGATCAGCGAAACATCGGCTGCAAGCATCGCCGCAACCAGCGCGTCCAGGTCCCCTATCGAAAAGCCCTGATTCGCATCAACACCCAGCCATACATCACCGCGTGCCGCACGAATGGCACGCACCCGGGCGACATCAAGATCAAGATCGCCGGTGAGCTTGATCTTGATCGAGCGCGCCTGATGCCAGGCTACGGCCTGCTGCGCCATCTTTGCGGGTTCATCTGCGCCAAGCGTGAAAGTGGTGCGCAAAGGCCGCGGCGGGTCGAGGCCGGCGAGCATCCAAACCGGCTTTCCAAATTGCTTCGATTCCAATTCCCACAAGGCGGCATCAACTGCGTTGCGTGCCCCACCCTCAGGCATGACGGATCGCAACTCGTCGCGGGACGGATGGGCCTCGATCGCGGCGCGTGCCAGTTCAAGCGCAGCGAGCATGTGCTCGAGATCGTCGCCCACGTAGTAGACGCCGGTAGCCTCCCCGCGCCCGACATGCGCGCCGTCATCGAGGGTGACGACAACCGCCTCGCGCGAGTCGAACACATGGCCCGAGATCCGGAACGGTGCGGCGAGACGGAGCGTCTCGACCGCTACCTTCATCTTCAGGCGCGACATCAGTAGTTCATCGTCATGGAGATGAGTCCGCTGACCCAGGCCAGATACAACGACACAGCCATCGCGAACACGATCAACAGCGCCCAGATGGATCGCAACCAGCCGCGGCGGTCACGCAGCACAATGCGAAGGTTCCACAGTGCCAGCAGCAGCCCACCCAGCAGAATGATCAAACCGCCAATCTGCAGCGTCCACAGCCACGCATCGTAGGACGGAATGGGCTTGAGCTTGGCGATACTGACCAGCCAAGCCACTACCAAGGCCAGCACAAGACCGGCGCCAACCCGCACACCACGATAGGCGCGCAAGGCACCACGATCGAGCGTCAGTGGCTTTTTGTAGTAGCGGCGTATCAGCGCCGACACCGGCCATTGCAGCAAGGTGATCAGCAGGATCGCGGCACTCAGGTAGAAAGCGGGAACAATCCACGCAGCCGACTTCCCTGCAGGTGCGCGGTCGAAGACCATGAACGGAGAGATCGAGTCCATGCTCCATCGCACTACCTTGCCCCCCTCCACCTTTGCGGCGAGTCGCTCATGTCCGTCGACGTTGTGCCAGACAAAGGGCGCTACCTCAACCCATTTGATCGGCTTGCCATTCAAGTCACGCGCAACCGGCACGACCAGCTCGCCCTTTGCATCGACACTGACCTTCACCTGCTTCAGCAACGCGACTATCGAGAAGAAGTTGGTCTCCGCGCGACGGCTGTTGACCCAAGTCCCAGTCATCATCCGCGAATGCTCAGCCGCGGTCTTGGCATCAACACGGGTGTCAGGCATTGCAGTACCCGGCAGGTAGCGATCGGCAAACTGCTCGAACACGGCCTTGCGCAAGGGACCGGCCGCGCCCTGCTCGCCAGTCGCGTTGAACGACATGTAGATGCCAACATTGTCGTCAACGAACAGATGCAGCGCGGTGTGGAAAAGTTGCGTGTCACCGAGATGCGCGATCACCTGGCGGCCGTTGATGTTGGTTTCAAAGAAACCGAGTTCCATTCGGTTGAGCGGCGGCAGCAGGGTGAGCGGCGTGTCATGCATGATCCGTGCGGTTTCGGGCTTCAATACGCCAGCACCTTGATTCAGGTGGGCAATCATGAACCTCGCCATGTCCGCACCGGTCGAAGAGAGTCCGCCAGCGGGCGATGGCCCGACAATCTCAAACTTGGTGGGTCCTGCCGAAAGTGTGCGGTACCCCACCGCCATATCCGGTTCGAACGCCGCAGGCAGCGGTTGGCGGAAGGTCGAGCGGGTCATGCCGAGCGGCTGGAAGATGTTCTGCTCAACGTAGTAGTCGAACGACTTGCCGGCGACACGCTCCACGATGTAACCCGCCAGCGCGGTGGCGTAGTTGGAATACGAGGGTGTCGATCCCGGCGTGTAAATCCGCTCTGGAACTCCGCTCTTCAGATAGTCTCCCAACGGAACGTGGAACTTCGGGTCCTCGAACATGATCGCCCGGCCATGCTCCTCGAACCCCGCCGTATGGGTCATCAACTGACGCATCGTGGCCGGCTTGCCGTCCTTCAGCGGGATCTTGAAATCGAGATAGGTATTGATATCCGCATCAAGGTCGATCTTGCCGGCTTCCACCAGCTGCATGACCGCCGTCCAGGTGATCAGCTTCGATACCGATCCAGGGCGGAACAGGGTCTTGTCGGGATCGACCCGCTTGCGCTGCGCGTAATCGGCGTAGCCGAAGCCGCGTTGGGTCAGCACCTTGCCATCCTTGACCACGACCACCACCGCGCCGACCAGATCGCCCTTGCCCAGCGCATAGGGCAAAAATCCGTCAAGCCAGTTATCGACGTCCTGCGCAGTCAGCGACGGCAATGTATCTGCAGGCGACTGCGCCTGTGGTTCTCCCGATGCAGGGCTGGGCGCGACAGCGGGCTGGCGCGGTGCAACCGGTTCGGATGCCGCAGTGCTGATCACCAGGATAAACGGCAGTAACGTCAACAACAGCTTTTTTGCCCACATCTCGATTCCCCTGCTTCTATTCCGAAGAATTTCAGTTTGCGAATTCAGAAATCCATCTGGAGAACACAAATCCCCAGACAGAAACGCTGTGCTACCCGGACGACACTTACTCGTTTATCGCCCTCACCACGACGCCGCGCGCCATGACGAAGGCCACCTCCTCAAGGCGGCGTACATCCGTCGTTGGGTCGCCATCGACCGCAACGATGTCGGCCGACTTGCCCGCTGCAAGGCTGCCGATCTCGTTTTCAAGACCCGTATGCGTAGCACCCCAGACAGTCGCCGACCTGATCGCTTCCAACGGGCTGAGCCCGGCCTTCACCATCAGTGCGAACTCGCGCGCATTCTCTCCGTGCGCCGACACCGCCGAATCGGTTCCGAACGCGATATTCACGCCAGCACGGTGCGCTCGGTTCAGGGCATCGATCATCAATGGCCCCAACGCCTGTGCTTTGGCGCGAACCGCAGCTGGCATCCATGCGGCATCCACGGCCTGCCGGGTGACGGTGTCACCGGCCAGCAGTGTTGGCACCAGGTAGCTGCCCTTGGCTTTGAACAAGCGGATCGACTCCGCATCCAGATAGGTACCGTGTTCGACTGAATCAACGCCAGCGCGCAACGCGGCATTGACGCCGTCGGTGCCATGCGCGTGCGAAGCGACCTTGCGGCCAAGCCTGTGTGCGGTCTCGACAATCGCGACCAGCTCCGCATCGCTCATCTGCTGACCTAACCCGGCAGCGGTGTTGGACAACACCCCGCCGGTAGAAGCTGTCTTGATCACGTCGGCGCCTTGTTGCACCGCTACCCGTACCGCACGTGCGCAATCATCGGCACCCGAGCACAAGGTAGGTGAACGAAACACATCGAGAATTTCCTGCCGGTAGCCGTGAACGTCACCGTGCCCGCCGTGTGCAGCAACCGCGCCTGCGGCAATGATCCGCGGCCCGGTCACCTTGCCCGTGGCAACCGCATCGCGCAGCGCATTGATCGCTTGCGGTTCGGAACCAAGATCGACCACGGTGGTGAAGCCGGCACGCACCGTACGCTTGGCAAACACCACGCCATCGAAGGCCTGGTCGGCTGCCGATTTGGTCACTGCATCAAGGCGATTGTTCGGGCCGGATTCAAACGTCAGGTGGACATGGCTGTCGATAAGGCCAGGCATGACGAACTTGTCGCGCAGATCCACGATGTTGCCAACGCCGACAAAGCCGTCGCGGACGGCGGAAATCTTCCCGGCCTCGACGACAAGCGTCTTGTTTGCCTCCACCTTGCCGCTGGCCGGATCGGCCAGCAGCCGCCCGGCATGAATATAGGTGATCGCTGCCGGTGCCGGTGCTTCCTGCGCCACCACGGACTGCGCCAAGGCCATCAGAACCAAACCCGTGACTACTTTATTTTTCATTTCGCTTCTCCCGATGCTGTTGCCACAATCACGCACTTTCGCGGCCCCAGATCGCTTCCGCGCACCACGCATGGCCATTGGCATAGTCGATAGCCGGGCTGCGGTCAGCGGCAAGGAATATCGGACCATCCAGGTCAACGATGTCGCACAGTTGGCCCAGCACGAACGCCGGCGCCATCGCCAAGCTCGAGCCGACCATATTGCCGACCATCACCCCGAGCCCGAGCTCGCGGGCGCGTTTGGCCATCGCCAGCCCTTCGGTCAGGCCACCGCATTTGTCGAGCTTGATGTTGACCACGTTGAACCGGCCTACCAGAGCATCGATGTCGTCCAGAACCAGTACGCTTTCGTCGGCCGCCAACGGGATTGGACATTGATAACCGGCAAGGTCGGCTTCACGGCCGCGCGCCAGTGGCTGCTCCAGCAGCTTTACGTCAGCCGCAACCAGCGCAGCAACCAGGCGATCGAGATCGCCGATCACGAAGCCCTGGTTGGCGTCGACTCCAATCCAGCAGTCAGGCCGCGCTTCCCGCACCGCCTGCACCCGTGCGATGTCCAGATCCAGATTACCGGTGAGCTTCAGCTTCAGCGCCCGCGCCTGCGCGTAGTCGCGTGCGCCCTGCGCCATCACTTCGGGGGCATCAGCACCAAGCGTGAAGGTTGTCAGCAACGGGCGAACTTCGGAAAGCCCCGCAAGCTCCCGAACAGACACGCCGCTGCGCCGCGCCTCGAGTTCCCACAGCGCGGCATCGATCGCATTGCGCGCCCCCCCGGCCGGCAGCAGGGTACGTAGTTGTTCGCGCGTAATGCCCGCAGTCACCGCTGCACGCACACGTTCAATCGCTGCGGCCATCGCAGCAATATCGTCACCAAGATAATAGACGCCTGACGCTTCGCCACGGCCGACATGCAGGCCGTCCGATAGCGTCACCACAACCACTTGCGCCTCGGTAAAGACATGCCCGGATATACGGAAAGGCTTGGCTAACGGGAAGTACTCAACCGCAAGATCGAGCGAAATAGGAGTATGAACAGTCATCATGAGTTGTCCTTCATCCACGCTGTCAAAGTGGGGTTGAGGCGGGCGCAAGCGCGGCGGCGATCTGCGAGACGTATTTGTTCCAGTCAAACTTGTGCCCTTCCGGCGTCCAGCCCAGACGGACAATCACTGCATCCTGCGAGGGAATCGCCGCGACAATCTGGAAGTTGTGACCGCGTGCCATGACAGCATCGGCCGGAACATCCGCGAACAGCTTTCGGCGCTCGCCGTCGGCTTCGGCAGCATTCAGCCACAGCTGCGCGCCATAGAAAGGCTGCGGTGCAGCCGCGGTCGGGGCCTGCGCGAAATCGAGCCACTGCTGCGACAGCAGCTGCTTGTCTCCGGCTTTGCCGTGATTGAGATGGAGCAGCCCATAGCGCGCCCAGTCACGCGCGGTCGCATATGCATAGGAGCTACCGGTCAGGACGCCAGCCTCGTCCGGCTCGATCAGTGCACTGCTCATGCCGGCCGGCTCGAACAAGCGCTCCTGTGCAAAGCGGACCATACCCTGCAGAGTGCCACCAGTGGCTTGGAACACAATCCGCGACAGGATATTGGTCGTGCCAGACGAATAGCTCCATTTCGTCCCGGGCGCGTGCTCAAGCGGCAGCGCGGCGGCCATCGCCCCCATGTCACCGGACTCGAACAGCATCTTGATCGAGTCATTGCCCGGTTCGTACTTTTCAACGAAGGCCAGGCCGCTGGTCATCGTCAACAACTGGCGCAGCGTGATGCTCTTGCGTGGATCGTCCTTACCTTGCCATTCCGGCACCGGTGCGGGTGCATCAAGCGCAAGCACACCGTCATCCACCAGGATGCCGACCAGCGTGCCCATGATGCTTTTGGTTGCGGACCAGCCGAGCAACTCGGTGTTCTGGTTGAAGCCCGGCGCATAACGCTCGGCAACGATCGCTCCGCCCTGCACGACGACAATCGCGCGTGTATCGGGGTAGCCGTTCTTGTTCTGCTCATCAAATGCAGCAGCCACTGCCTTGTCCAGAGCGGCCCGGTCGAGCTTGGCTTCAGCGGCAGCCTGCAGTGCAGGCACCGCAACGTCACCCATCGGCCAAGCCATTGCTGACTGCGCAGGCAACGGCGCAAGCCCTTGCGCCTGCGCGTTGAGCATGGCGAAGGAGACATCGCCGGTCAGCAGCGTACAGCCAGCAACCGGCCGGTACAGGGCCGTGCGCGTTGTCGCATCGGGCGCGGACGCAATGACCGTACGCGCCTTGCGGTCGACCGTCAGCGTCACCTTCTGAGTAAACGGCGCCAGCGCATGTACATCATCGCGCAGCACGTCCGCCTCGGCACGGTCGGCGACGAAGATGCCCGCACAGGCGATCTGCGCCGACACCGCAGTACCGAGGTCGGCGAAGTTCTTCACTCGCGGTGCGGCAGCAAGCGCCGGGGCCGATACCGAAAGTGCCAGGGCGACAAAGCCAAGCCCGGAATTGCGTTTGATCATGATGCGCGCCTCTGCTCTACGGGATTACTGCGTGGTATCAGCCTTGGCTGGGACATTCATGGCGCAGCACCGCGCCTGCCTTGGCACCGGTATGCGCGCCACCTTCAAGCGTGACGACGCCATTGACGATCACTGTTTCGATGCCAGTCGGCGCTGCGGTCGGCTGGTCCCAGGTGGCGCCATCGGCAAGTTTGTCGAGATCGAAGATGACGATGTCGGCACGCATCCCGTCGCGGATCAGACCACGGTCGGCCAGCCCCATGCGCTGCGCCGGCCAACCGGTCATCTTGCGCACCGCATCCTCCAGCGACAGCACGGAACGCTTCCTTACGTACTCGGAGATGATGCGCGGGAAGGTGCCGTAGGCACGCGGATGCGGCAAGCCAAGGGCATCAACCTCACCAAACTTCACCGAGGCCGCTGCATCGCTGCCGATGCTCACCCACGGCTGGCGCAGCGCGCTGACGATATCCTCTTCGCTGATCATGAAGTACAACGCGACCGAGCGGTTGGGCAGCCCTTCAAGCGCGATATCCCAAGCCGCATCGGCCGGGTGACGATTCAGCGCGGCACCGATCTCGGCCAGACTCTTGCCGTGATATTGCTTGTACTTCTCGCTGAAACCGTTGGCGAGCCGCACATTCTGGAAGCCGCCCGATGCATGCACCAGATTCGACCAGCCGGGCATCGAACCTGCTTCGACTTCCTTCTTCATCCGCTCGCGTATCGCCGGGTCACGGACCCGCTCGATCCCCTTCTGCAGTCCGTCGGCCCACACCCAGCTGGGTGCGATGATCTCCAGACCGGTTCCACCCGCCGTATAGGGGTACAGATCGGCAGCCACATCAACGCCGCGCGCGCGCGCCGCGTTGATCAGCTCCAGCGCCTTCGGCATCAACTTGCCCCACTGCGGAGCGAATGCCGCCTTCAGATGGAATATCTCCACCTTGACGCCGCCCTTCTCGCCGATCTCGATCGCTTCCTCGATGGCCTGTACCAGTCCTTCGCTTTCATCCCGCATATGCGTTGCGTAGAAGCCATTGCACTGCCCGGCAACCTTGGCCAACGAGATCAGGTCGGAGGTGCTCTGAAAGCTGCTCGGTGCATAGATCAAGGCGCTCGAGATGCCGAACGCGCCGGCCTCCATCGCGGTCTTGACCTCACGCCCCATGGCTTCGAGCTGCGCCCCGGTCGGTGAACCGGCGCCGTCCCCCATCACCTGCACCCGCGCCTGGGTCGAGGCATAGTAGGTACCGAAGTTGACCGAAATGCCCTGCGTCTCGAGTTTTTCGAAATAGGCCGGTATCTCTGCTGCTGCCTTCACCGGCGGACCACCTTCGCCACCGATAAGCGTTGTCACCCCCATGCGTATCTTGTTTTCGGCGGCGCCGTTCTGCAGCAGGACACGACCTGACTGGTCCATCATGTCGATGAAGCCGGGTGATACATAGCGGCCACGGGCATCAATCTCCTTGGCGCCACGCTCGGGAATCTGGCCGATCTTGGCCACCTTGCCGTCCTTGACCCCGATGTCGGCGCTGACCCAGGGATTGCCCGCACCATCGAGCACACGCCCGCCGCGGATAACGATGTCGTACTCGGACGCGGCTGCATTGGCGGCAAGCAACATCGACACAACACCAAAAAGAATTTTGCGTTTCATCACTGCTTCTCCCTGCCGGCACCGGGGCACCGTTGACGGTTGTTGATTGCGGTTACTTGGTCTGGTCAGCGCGTACTTCGTCCACCACTTCGTGGACCGCAGCGATCACGATGTCAGGCCGGTCGATCTGGATGTAGTGACCTGCGTCGGGCACGATCTGCTGACGCCCCCGCGTCGAGAGAGCGGTCTGCTCTGCATGCAGCGTTCGCCACTCCTGCTTGAACCGCGCGCCATCTTCTGCCTTCATTTCCAGCGCCGCCAGCTCCTCAGGCTTGAAAGGCTTCAACGCCGTCAGCACGATCAGCGGCCGGTCGCCAAAACTGTGGACCGCGCGCGCCTCATCCATCGTGGTATCGAAGCCGTCTAGTTCGGATGTCGCACCCTTGATCGATGCATTGATGTAACCCCCAAGCTGGGCGACCGCCTCCTTCGGCAGCTTGCCATCGCCAGGGTTGGACCTCGCCGCCAGGAATCGCACAATACCGGTCCACGACAATGCCGATGCCGTGTGCATCAGCAGCGATGCCCGTCGCGGATGGACCTTGATGTTCACCACTTTCTCAAGCCGCGCGACCTGGTCCGGATGCGAACCATCGACCATGACCAGCCCCGCGACCTGGTCGCCATAGCGGCCGACGTACGTCCGCGTGTACGGCCCGCCGATGGAGTGACCGACCAACACCAGCGGATCGGTTATTCCCGCCCCTTTGAGCAAGGCATGCAGGTCATCGGCCACCGCCGCCGCGTGCTGCGGCGTGTCCTTGGGATCACTCCACATGATGCCCGCACGGTCATAGGCACAGGCACGGGTGAAGCCGGCGATCTTGTCATGCACCAGCGTCCAGTCGATCGTCCCGCCCGTTCCAAGTCCGGACTCGAAGATGACGGTTGGGGAGCCCGTGCCGCGGCAGTCGATATGCATCTTGCGGCCACCGACATCGACCATTTCGCCGCGCGGAGGGTAGTTCGCTTTGGCGTAGCGGCGCCCTTTCTGCTCGTAGATCACGCCTGCGATGGTGAGCAAAACCAGCAGTGCCAACAGGCCGAGGAACAGCCATTTCATCCACCGCCAGAATCGGCGCCAACCGGTAACCCTTGCCATCTCATGCTCCCCTGAAAAGACTCAGTTGCCGGATCGGCCGCTTCCTCATGCGAGGCAGCTGTCGACCAAGCGTGCGAAGGCGTCACCGCCGCGAATCGGATCGGCGACCGGTACACCCAGTCGCAGGCTTTCCTTGGCCATCAGCGCATGTGCCTGCGCCTCTTCCATATGAGACGTATTGAACGAGACTCCGCCACAGCGGATCGCCGGTTGGGTCCGCCGACCAAGCAGCAGATTCAATTCGATGGTTTCCTCGACGCTGGGCAAGGCAAACTTCGGGTGACCGAGCACCTTCTCACGCCCCGGCTGATGGCAGACCACGATCACGTTGGGCTGGCTGCCATGCAGCAGCGCCAGCGACACAGCGGCATAGGCCGGATGCGACAACGATCCCTGCCCTTCGATCACATCCCAGTGCGCATCGGCGGCGGCGGGTGACAGCAGCTCCGCGGCACCGGCAGCAAAATCCGAGACCACCGCGTCCATCGGGACACCACGCCCGGCAAGCAGGATGCCGGTCTGCCCGCTGGCGCGAAAATCCGCATCAATACCGCGCTGCGTGAACGCCTTGGCAAGCGCCAAGGCTGCATATTTTTTTCCAAGTGCGCAGTCGGTGCCGACCGTCAACAGTCGCTTGCCACTGCGCGGCAAACCGTTTGCCAGCGGAATCCCGCGTGGCGGCTCGCGTACATCGATGAGCTGACGCCCCAGGCTGGCTGCCGCCTCACGCAGGCGTTCGATTTCCCCCAGCCGCATGTGCATGCCACTGATGATATCCAGGCCGGCGTGCATCGCCTCCAGTAGCAGGTCCACCCATGCGTCCGGGACGACACCACCAGCATTGGCCACGCCGATGACCATCGAACGCGCACCTCGCGCTGCTGCTTCGGCAGGCGTCATCTTCGGCAGCCCGGCGCTTACCGTGGCACCGTCGCAGGCGAACTCGCCGATGCAACGCTCGGGTGCCCAGTCGCGCAACCCGAATGCCGTCTTGCCGTAGCCGGGCTCGGTAATGTCACCCATGAACAACAGATAGGGCTCCGGCAGCGTCTTCAATGTCGAGAGGTTGGCTAAGCGAGTCTGCGGCATGCGGTTTCTTCATCTGGATGGTGGGCACTTGGCCACTGCTCAGCAGTGACGGGTGCAAAGGAAGTTGACGCTGGAGCTGCCATGCCGCGGAAGAATCGGCAGTCCAACTGGCTGAGCATGCGACTATTCAGGCCGCAGAATCGTCCTGATCAGGACTATTGATCCTAATTAGAGAATTGTCAACATGGATGATTTGCCCGCCCTGCCTGTCGGCCTTCGCCTCTCGCGCTTACCGGTAATCCGCCAGCGGCTTCAGCATTCGTCCGGGCCAAAGTTGCTTCCCCCTTACCTGCAGCCGCTTGCGCTGCGACGGGCGAAACAAAGCGGCCCGCCTCCACGCCGCGTACTGGACGATCCAGCATCCACAAAACAGCGCCGGCCATTGCCGCCAACCCGGACAACACCAGGAAGAATGCGGAATGGCTGATGTAGGACCAGAGCATGCCCACCGCCCCGGCCAACAGACTGCCGCTGAATACCGCCAGGAACCACGTCGCCACGGTCGTAGCCCCCAGACGCGGCGGCGCCAGACGCGCGAACAGACCCAGGCCGGTTGGCAGGATGTACAACTCCCCCAACGTGAGTATTCCGAAGAACAGCAGCAGCCATGGCCAGCCAAGGCGCTCGCCACCGGCCCATCCCTGCAGCGTCGCTAGCAACAGGTACGCCACTGCAACGATTACCGCGCCAATGGCCATCTTGCGTGCCGGCGACGTCTCGTTGCCGGCATCGGCGCGGCGACGCCAATGCAAGAGCAGCAGCGGCGTCATGCTGATGACCAACAATGGATTCAACGACTGGAACCAGGTCATCGGGATCACGACATTGCCCCAGCTCGTGTCCACACCTGCGTCGATCCACAGCGGCAAGGTATTGCCGATCTGCTCATAGGCGCCACGGAAGACCGTGACGGCGAGGCCGACGCCCAGTAGCAGCAGCCAGAGCTTTTTCTGGTCACGCCCCCGCTCCGCTGCGATGGGCACGGCACTTCGGCTTGCACGGATCTCCGGCGGCAGATAGTTCCTGCCCAGCACGTAGATGATCAAGCCGGCGAACATGCCGATGCCGGCGGCGCCGAAGCCGTAATGCCAGCCATAGAGTTCACCGAGGGTGCCGCAGACCAGCGGTGCCATGAACCCACCGATGTTCAAGCCGACGTAATAGACGTTGTAGGCACGCCCGCGGCGGGGATCGTCAGCCCGGTAAAGATCGTTGATCTGGCTGGGCAGACTAGGCAGGAACAGGCCGTTGCCCAAGGCAATGGTCCCTAGCGCAACAAAGAACAGCGGCTCGAACGCCATCAGGAAATGGCCCAGTGCCATCACACTGCCGCCAATGATCACTGCGTTGCGCTTGCCCAGCCAGCGATCGGCAATGGCACCCCCAAGGATCGGGGTGAAGTAAGCCATTGCGGTGTAGACACCGTAGACGAAAGACGCTTTTTCCTGTGCGAAAAGCAGCTGCTTCGTCATGTAATAGACCAGCAGAGTGCGCATGCCGTAGTAGGAGAACAGCTCCCACATATTGGTCAGGAACAGGATGGTCAGTCCGCGCGGCTGGCCAAACCACGTCTTTTCCATGGGAGGGCTCACTGCCAATCCCCCGGGGCCAACGCACTACCTGATAACGAAAACGAAATAGGGCGCATCGCATGATCTTCTGAGGCGGAAGGCGGCACTGGCGTTGGGCGCACCTGAGCAGAAAACAGCGAATGACATCCCAATGGAGCTATACTGATCCTGATTAGAGAATTGTCAACATGCCAAAATTCACCCCCAACCGCGACAGCGTCTATTTCCCTAAGGCCCTGCTAAGGCGATGATAGTGATCCTGATCAGGACCATCATCGGCTGATGCACGTATTTACCAGGGAAAGTAATCAGGCATGAAATCGCCCCCACCCACCATCGGCGCCCTGCTGCGCTCGCTCCGCGCCCGCAAGGGCTGGACGCTCAAGCAGATGAGCGAACATTCGGGCATCCCGCTGTCCACCCTGTCCAAGGTGGAGCATGACCGGCTGACGCTCACCTATGACAAGCTGCTGCAGCTCAGTCAACGGCTGCAGATCCGCATGTCGGAACTGTTTGCCGAGCAGGACAGCACGGCCGAGCCCCCGGTAACTGCACGCCGCAGCATCGGCCGCATTGAAGACGCGATCCGCGTCAATACGCCCAATTACGACTATTTCTATCTGTGTCACGAGTTGCGCCACAAGCGCATGATTCCCGTGCTCACACGTGTGCGCGCCAAGACCATCGCGGAATTCGGCGAACTGGTCCATCACTCAGGCGAGGAGTACATCCACGTCCTCGAAGGCCGCGCGGAAATCCATACCGAGTTCTATGACCCGATCATCCTGGAGGCCGGGCAAGCGGTGTATATCGATTCCAACATGGGGCATGCCTACATCGCCGCCGAAGGTTGCGAAGAGGTGCTGCTGCTTGGGGTGTGCTCCAGCTCGGATGACCAGCTGATGCAATCGCTGATGACTCTCCATGTCGATGAAGCAGCTGCCCAGCATGCCCAGAAAAAGGCGAGCCTCGAAGCACCGCGGAAGGCAGCTTCGACCAACAAAAAGAAGAAGTAATCGCTGTTGCGGTAGCTACGGACCGGGCACTTGATGATGCAGGTGACCGTATCCAATCGGCCGGCCTGCATCAGCCAGCGTGTGCAGCTGGCGATACCGAAGTGCCCGTATTGATCCGATCCAGCAGGAAGTAGAGCCCCAGCTCAGATCTCAGGCACTTCTCCGTGCTAGCTTGCGGTATTTAGACCGATCCAAAAGGTGCGGGATGAAGCAGCTCGGCACGACCCTGTTGATACTTGCAGCAACCGTAGCAACCTCCATCCTCGCGACACCTTCCGCGATAGCGGCCTCGCCCGCCGCCAACGCGGCCGCCTATGCCGCCGTAAACCCCTTCATCGGCACCGGCGGCGAAGGCCACACCTATCCGGGTGCGACCGTGCCTTACGGCATGGTCCAGCTCTCGCCCGATACCCGCATCCAATCGCGCAAGAACGGCTACGGCTGGGCGGCTGGCTATCGCTATGACGACAGCACCATCGTCGGTTTCTCGCACACTCACTTTTCCGGCACCGGTCATTCGGATCTGGGCGATCTACTGTTGATGCCCACTACCGGTGAGTTGAAGCTGGAGCGCGGCAACCCCGATCAGCCCTTGAGCGGTTATACCTCGCGCTTCAACCATGCCAGCGAGACTGCGCAGCCGGGCTATTACGCGGTGACGCTGGATGATTACAAAGTGCGCGCGGAGCTCACCGCCAGCGCGCGCGTTGGCATGCACCGCTACAGCTTCCCTGCCGGTAAGCCAGCGCATGTGGTTCTGGATCTGCGTACCAGCATGTATGACTACCCGGGCAAGATCCTGTGGTCACGCTTGCGGGTGCGGGCCGATGGCACGGTTACCGGCTTTCGCGAAACGCGCGGCTGGGCACCGGGCCGTCAGCTGTACTTCGCGATGCGTTTCTCGCAGCCGCTGAGCGGCCACCAGTTGCACGACACCGAGCAGGATGTCGCCTACAAGGGCTTCCCGCCGCCTGGCGAAAAGAACCCGACGCAGCGCGCGCAGATCGAAGGCCGGCAATTGGTTGCTGCCTTTGATGTCGTGCCAGAAGCTGGCAAGCCGTTGTTGGTGAAGGTGGCCATCTCGCCAGTCAGCGAGGAAGGCGCGATTGCCAATCTGGATGCAGAAGCGCCGGGCTGGGATTTCGATGGCATGCGCGCTGCCGCCAAGCAGCAATGGAGCGAGGCGCTGGGCGCGGTCGAGGCTGAAGGCAGCGCCGACGAGCGCACCCGCTTCTACACCGCGCTGTATCACACGCTGCTCGGGCCAACCTTGTTCATGGACAGCGACGGCCGTTATCGCGGGCCGGACAACGCGGTGCATCAAGCCAAGGGTTGGACGAACTATTCGACGTTCTCGCTGTGGGACACGTACCGCGCCCTGCACCCATTGGCCACGTTGGTCCAGCCGCCACAGCGCACCAATGATTTCGTCAATTCACTGCTGGCTTCCCGCCGCGAAAGCCCTTACGGCGTGCTGCCGGTGTGGTCGTTCCACGGTCTGGAGACCTGGTGCATGATCGGCTACCACGCAGTACCGGTGATCGCCGATGCCTATATGAAGGGCATCCGCGGCTACGACACCGAGGAAGCCCTGCAGGCGATGGTCGCCAGCGCCAACTACGGCCCGTATGACGGCATCGCGCAGTACCGCGAGCTCGGCTATGTGCCGATCGACGAGGAAGGCGAAGCGGCCAGCAAGACGCTGGAATACGCCTATGACGATTGGACCATCGCGCAGGTGGCGCAGGACATGGGCAAGACCGAAGTGGCGAGCGAATTCAACAAGCGCGCGGCGAACTGGAAGCATGCGTTCGACCCCGGCACCGGCTTCATGCGGGCGCGCAAGCGCGATGGCAGTTTCCGCGAGCCGTTTGATCCCAGCGCCAGCGGTTACGGCACGGATTTCACTGAAGGTAACGCCTGGCAGTATTCCTGGTACGTGCCACAGGATGTGGCCGGTCTGGCGGCGGCACACGGCGGCAGCGACAAGCTGCTGCAGCGTCTGGATGATGTGTTTGACGCCAAGGTTGATCCGTCGATCTTCGCGCACATGGAAGACATCACTGGCTTGATTGGGTGGTATGCACATGGCAATGAGCCCAGTCACCATGTTGCCTATCTGTATGCACACGCGGGCCAGCCGTGGCGCACGCAGGCGCGCCTGAAGCAGATCATGGACACGCAGTACGCAGCGCGCCCGGATGGCTTGGCGGGTAATGATGATCTTGGGCAGATGTCGGCCTGGTATGTGTTTACTGCGCTGGGTTTCTATCCGGTTACGCCGGGCAGCAATCAATACATCATCGGCCGGCCGTTCCTGCCGCAGGCGACCTTGAATCTGCCTGATGGGAAGCGTTTCAGCATCGTGGCTACGGGATTGGATGCTGCGCATACCTATGTTGGTTCGGTCAACCTCAACGGCAAGCCGTTGGATAGGGCGTATGTGACGCACCAGGAGATTGTTGCTGGAGGGGAGCTGCGGTTTACGATGCAGGCTGAGCCGAACAAGTCTTGGGCTGCGGATGCGGCGAAGTTGCCTTATTCGATGTCACGCTGATCGGTTTTTTGTGCTGCTTGGTGTGCGTTGTTTGGCGGTTGAAAGCACGCTTCGCGCTCCCCTCTCCCCAACCCCTCTCCCTCAAGGGGAGAGGGGCTAGGGCCAGAGCCAGAGCCAGAGCAAAAACAAAAGCCAAGGCAGCCCCCTGCTCTCCCTCCATCGTCCAGAGAAGGAGCGGACTGAAGCTGCTAGATTGCAGCGCATGCCGATCCGTCCCTATCAACCTGCTGATGCCAACGCCTGCCTGTCGCTGTTCGACAGCAATGTGCCCGAGTACTTCACGCTAGCCGAACGTGCTGACTTCGCGCAGTTTCTACAGCGCGATGCGCAGGGCTGCGACTATCAGCTGATCGAGCACGAAGATAGTGTTGTCGCCTGCGGCGGCTTGGCGATACGGGCCGATGGCATCGCGGTTTTTTGCTGGGGCATGGTCGAACGCAGCCTGCACCGGCGCGGACTCGGGCGACAGTTGAGCTTGGTCCGTTTGCAACAGGCCAGACACGACCAGAACGTGAAGCGCGTGGAACTCAGTACCAGCCAGCACACGCAGAATTTTTACGCGCAGCTCGGTTTCAGCGTGACCCGGGTCGTGGCGGATGGCCACGGCCCGGGGCTGGATGCGGTTGAGATGGTGTTGGTGCTGCGCGAGGACTGAAGCAGCAATCAGCTGCTGGACAGCTTCATCAGCACCAGGCCACTGACGATCAGTACGGCAGCGCCGATGCGCATCGCGCTGATGTGTTCGCCAAGGAACACGATGCCGATGATGAATGCACCAACGGCGCCGATACCGGTCCAGATCGTATAGGCGGTACCCAGCGGCAAGGTGCGCATGGCCAGGGCCAGCAACCAGAAGCTGGCGATCATGCCGATGATGGTGACGATGCTGGGAACCAGCTTGGTGAAACCGTGGGATTGCTTCATTGCCAGCGCCCAGACGATTTCCAGCACACCGGCAATCACGAGATAGATCCAAGCCATACAGCCTCCTAGAGAAGCCAGGCCGTCCTGGGTGAAGTCCCGTGATGGGCGGAGGTCGTCCTCCGTTGGATGGGCATTCTATCCAAGCCTGGCCTTGCGGGCCGCCAATCGGCGGTGACGGGTTACACAGGGTTCAAGCCGGAACGCTGGTCGGCTGGTGCATGCATACGTTACAATCGCCGCACACGATCAGGACCTGCTCCAGTTTGTGTCCGGTCCATGAAGCATCGGCGGCTGATCATCGCATCGCCCCAGCCTCTCGTATCGTGAATGGCCGCGCATAGCGCGGCCAAACCGTCTCTATGGTGGCCCCGTCGGCCCCTCGCGACGCTAGGTCGAAAATCCCGCCAGGGCCGGAAGGCAGCAACGGTATCGATCGACGCGGGCGCCGAGGTAAGCCGGCGGGGTCGCCACCTTTCTGGGCCTTGGAAAATGATTCCGCTGTTGAAGCGGTGATCGCGCTTGCGCGCTCTATAGCCCGGGCAAGCCCGGCGCACACGGGGCTTTGGTGGATTCTGCGTGCTTTCGTCTTCGGGGTGATGCCTGCTGGCTTATCCAGCCCGGCCCCGGCTTGCCCTCACCCCAACCCCCGCTCCGCGCCCCGGCCCTTGCGCTGGCGCAAGGTCGTTCAACAGGGGCACGAACCGGTGGTTCGTAAACGCCCCTATTTCACCCCGTATACGGGAGAGGGGCTCGGATATCGCTCCTGTTGAGTTGCTGACGCGTCATGCAGCTCCGCGACTTTTACAGCCGCAATAGCGATGCTTCGCGACTCAGCCCTCAAACGGCTCCGCACGCGGCGCCGTTGGCTCGGCCAGCACAACACACTCGCCGGGCATCGCCACGCGGTGGCCACGGGCGCGCAGTGCTTCGCCGTCGGCGGCGCTGGCGTAGTGGTAGAGCATCATCCGCGCCTGGGTGGCGGCGTCGTATTCGCGCTCCAGATCATCGACGCCGGTATGCGAGGGATTGCCGTGCAGGCCGCAGTCGTGCGCGATCAATTCATTGTCACCAGCAAAACGCGCCAGCATCTCCGGGATCGGGCGGGTGTCACCGCTCCATACCAGCGCCCCCTGCAGGCGCAGACCGTAGGCGGTTTCCGGCCAGTGGTGGCGCACCGGGAACACTTCTAGGCGCACACCCTCATGCCAGAAGGCATCGCCGACCACGATCAGTTGGAACGCATCCCAGAAGTTGGCGCCGCCTTCGGCCAGCACATTCGGGTAGTCGCCTACCCGCCTGTGCAACAACGGCACCAGCGGAGCCGGCACGTAAAGCCGCACCTTGCCGCGCCGTTGCGGCTTGAAGAAAGCGTCCACAAACAGACGCTCGAAGCCGGCCACATGGTCCAGATGGATATGGGTAATGAACAGCGCATCCGGCATGGCGCCGTAATGGTTGCGATAGGCCGTGAGCCCTTCGCCGCCGCAATCGATGGTCAGCCATGGCTGGCTGCCGTGCTCGATCACCGACATCGGCGACCCCAGCTCCACCGCCGACGCATTGCCGACTCCCAGAAAACGCAACGCCCAACTCATCTCACACGCCCCGGTTCCAGGCCAGATCATAGGCGCGCCGCAGCCGCGCATAGTCCTGCTCCACGTCCTCACGGCTGCGCGCGCCGCGCAGCTTCAGCAGGGAGCGCAGCAGGCGCTTGAGGTTGCGCTCACGCCAGCGGGTGGCGGGAATGCGCAGCACGCCGCGATCGAAATCGATCAGCCAACCGCGACGGGCGTCATCAAACAGAATGTTGTGGGCATTCAGATCGGCGTGATCCAGGCCCGCGCGGTGGAAGCGCGCGATCATCCGCCCAGCTTCTTCCCACGGCGCGCCGCGCCCGGCCACTTGTGCGTGATCAGCCAGCGAACGCACATCTTCCAGCCGCTCCATCAGCAGTGCCGCTTTGTAGCGCAGGCCTTCGCGCATGTAGAACGCAGCATAGGGCCGCGGCACCGGCAACTTCTGCGCGACCAGCTCACGCATCAGGCGGAATTCGGCAAAACTGCGCGTGCGGTTGGCACCACGCCACAGATAACTACTGTGGCTGATTTTGGCGGCGATACCGCCGCGCAGGTACTGGCGCAGCACGCTGCGGCCGAACGGCGCGTCGATGAACCATGCCCCGCCACGGCCGCCATCGCCCACCGGATGGGCCTTGCTGCCCCATTGCGCAGGCGCGAACAAGCCGGGATCGGCTTGCCGCAGGCGTTCGCGGTCGAACAGAATGGCGCCATAGCCGCGACCATCGCGGCAGGGCGTCAGCGCTTCAGTGGCGTCAAATGCGACCATCCTTACGAGTCTAACAACACATGCCTGCATCGTCGTCCCCGTTGTGTCTTTTACGCCTGTCGGCACTGGGTGATGTAACCCATGTGGTGCCACTGGTACGCACACTGCAACGAGGGTTTCCGGGCATGCCTTTGCATTGGGTGATAGACAAGGCAGGCCACAAGCTGCTCGATGGCCTGCCCGGGGTCAGCTTCCACGTCTACGACAAGAACAGCGGATTGGCAGGAATGCGTGCGCTGCGGCGCGAGTTTCCGGCGGGCCGCTTCGAGGCACTGCTACAGATGCAGGTGGCCGCGCGCGCCAATCTGCTGTCGGCGTTCATCCCGGCCAAGCGCCGCATCGGCTACGACAAGTCACGCTCCAAGGACCTGCACGGGCTTTTCATCAATGAGCGCATCCCTGACCGCCCCGGCATCCACGTGCTCGACGCCATCGGCAGCTTCTGCGAGCCGCTGGGGCTGAAGCAGACCGAGGTCAGCTGGGATCTGGCCACGCCGCCGGAAGCCCATGAGTGGGCGCGTGCACAGTGGGACGAGGATGGCCGCCCGGTGCTGATGATCTCGCCCTGCTCCAGCCACCAGCGCCGCAACTGGTACCCCGAACGCCATGCCGCACTGGCCGACCACGCTGCAAGCCAAGGCTGGAGGGTGGTGCTATGCGGCGGCCGCAGCGAGCTGGAGCGCAGCACCAGCGACGCCATCCTCGCCGCGATGAAGCACCCTGCACTGGATCTGGTCGGCAAGGACACCCTCAAGCAATTGCCGGCGCTGCTGGCCCGCGCCTCGATGTTGGTCACCCCGGACTCGGGGCCGATGCACATCGCCAATGCGGTCGGCACCAAGGTGCTGGGCCTGCATGCGGCCAGCAACCCGGCGCGCAGCGGCCCCTATTCCGACCGGCGCTACTGCGTGGACCGCTATGACGATGCCGCCCGCCGCTATCTCAACAAGCCGGCCAGCGAGCTGAAATGGGGCAACAAGATCGAGTTCGATGACGTGATGTCGCTGATCACCGTGGATGATGCGATTGCCGCGTTCGAGCGTTATCGCGCGGATCATCAGGGCTAGGGCGCAGCTTTTTTGCAGGAGCGGCGTAAGCCGCGAAGCCAGCCATCCTGCGGCGTCAGGTATTCCCGCCATCTGCAGACCTACGAGCTTCGCGGCTTACGCCGCTCCTACAAAACAGATTCAGCCGGCGCGGTAGTCCTGGTACGACTTCTCTTCCACGTAGTTGGAACCCAGCGCCAGGTTGATGGCCTTCTTGATGCGCGCGCGCTCGTCGTTCTGGATGTAGACGCTGCGGGCCAGCTGCACGAACTCCTCGTCGAAGGCCTGCGCCTTCTCTTTCAGGCGGATGTCGTCTTCGATATCCCAGAGCCGCTCATTGACCGCTTTCAACTCGGTACGCAGGGCCGCGATGTCCTGCGCTGCGGCTGGATGCGTGGCCCAGGTGCTGTCCAGCGCGTTCAACTCATTGCGCACATTGGCCAGCTTTGCCGCATCGCTCATGCGCTCGGACTTGATCTGCAGGATGGAGATCTTGTCGAGCAGCTCTCCAAAAGACACCGGCACCAGAATTTCGGACATGAAGGACACCTTCGTAACGTGGCCGCTAGTTTAACCGCTCGCCATCAAGCCGCCGGAGCAGGATGAACCGCAGATGGCACTGCGACGGAACTGGCTTGCACCAGTCCACCCATCAAATGATAATAATTCTCATTATTAATAATGAGAATAAACCCATGCGCGTCGACTCCTCCCGCTTCCCGCTGGTCTGGCTGGACCACGATCCGATCACCGCAGACAGCGCGGACAAGGTGCTTGCCGACATGTCCGAGCTGTTGGCCCGCGAACAAGCCTTCGTTTACCTCGCTTCCGGCGGGTTCGACCAGGCCGAACCGGACATCGACGAACGGCGCAAGGTCGCCAGCTGGATGAAGGCCAACAAGCCCGCCATCGTGCGCTTGATCAAAGCACACCTGCACATCGCCGACAGCGACGAAGCCCTGCACAAGGCAACAGAGTTCAGCCGCTTCTTCGAGAACTTCTGGGGCTATCCGATGCTGGTCGTTGCCACCACCGCTGAAGCAGAGGCAAAGGCTGCGGAACTTCTGCACTGAGCTCACGACAACAGCGCAACGAGGCCTTGATAGCGCCCAAGAAAAAAGCCACCCGAAGGTGGCTTTTTTCAGTATCTGGCGGAGAGGGGGGGATTCGAACCCCCGAGGCGCTATAAACGCCTGCCTGATTTCGAGTCAGGTACATTCAACCGCTCTGCCACCTCTCCAGATGTCCCCGGCGAACCGGGCTGCGAATGATAAGGGGCATCGGCTGCGCGGACAAGCGGTTTTTAACAAAAAAGCACTATTGGCAATCCAGGCGCTGCATTCCGCCAGCCAAACGAGTGTCTGCAGGCGCTTGCCGTACACCTCCATGAACGCGATGATGCAGTGACCTTCACAATTGAAACACCGCCCGCTCGGGCACTCATGATCGAATTTGGACACCTCAGTCACGTCGGCCTGCGCCGCCAGCTCAATGAAGACACCTACTACGGTGACGGCGAGCTTGGCTTGTGGCTGGTGGCCGACGGTATGGGCGGCCATGCCTGCGGCGAGGTAGCCAGCGCCTTGGCGCGCGAAACCATCGTGCGCGAGGTACGCAATGGCGCCTCATTGGTGCAGGCCATCCGCACCGCCGATGAGGAAATCATCCGCAGCTCACGCCGCCGCAACGACAGCCTGCCGATGGGCACCACCGTGGTCGCCGCACGCGTGCACGGCAATCGCTTTGAAGTGGCATGGATCGGCGACAGCCGCGCCTATCTGTGGCGCGACGGCAAGCTGGGCCAGCTCAGCCAGGATCACAGCTATGTGCAGGAGCTGATCGCCCAGGGCACGCTCACCGCCGAGCAGGCGCGCGCCCATCCGCATCGCAACGTGGTCACCCAGGCATTGGGGGTGACCGATCCGGCCCACCTCAACGTCGCCACCATGACCGGCGAACTGCGTCCGGGCATGCAGCTGCTGCTGTGCAGTGACGGGCTGACCGAAGAAGTGGACGATGCCGGCCTCAGCGAGGCGCTGGGCCACGGCGATTGCAGCGCGCAGGAATGCGTGGATGCACTGGTCGCCGCCGCATTGGATGGCGGCGGCTCGGACAACGTCACCGTGGTCCTGGTCCGCTGCCACTAAGGCAGCGGAACTCCTTTTCAGTCAAAGACCCGCGCGGCTCATGCCGGCTCACTCGGCGCCGGCGCCGGCTCGCCGTCCCACCATGCGTGGCCAGCCTTTTTGCGCAGCCTGGCCAGACGCGCCTCGTGCGCTTCCTGCTCCGACGCGGTCGCCAGCACACGCGGCCGCGGCAACAGCGCCGACACATCGAACGCCTGCACGACACCGCCGGCATTGGCCGATTCGGCTTCAGGCTGACCAAAACCAATCTCTTCCTGGCCCGAGGTCAGCGCGATATAGACGTCGGCCAGGATCTGCGCATCGAGCAGGCCGCCATGCAGCGTGCGGTGGGCGTTATCCACGCCCAGACGCCGGCACAGCGCATCCAGCGAGTTGCGCTGGCCAGGATAGCGCTCGCGCGCCATCGCCAGGGTATCGGTCACCGTCACCCGGTTGGCCAGGCGGCCCTTGCCGGCCAGGCTCATCTCGTTCTCGAGGAAGCCCATGTCGAACGAGGCGTTGTGGATGATCAGCTCGGCGCCATCCACATAGGCGAGGAACTCATCCACGACTTCTTCGAAGCGCGGCTTGTCGGCGAGGAAGTCCAGGCTCAGGCCGGTGACTTCGGCCGCGCCGGATTCAAAGTCGCAATCCGGTTTCAGGTAACGGTGGAAGTTATTGCCGCTGGGGCGCCGCTCAAGCAGCTCCACACAGCCGATTTCAACCACGCGGTTGCCCTTCTTCCATTCCAGGCCGGTGGTTTCGGTATCAAGGACGATCTGGCGCATCAGCTACCTCAGTTGCTCGCGGCGCCAGCGCGCACGCGGATTGCAGCATCGCGGGCCAACTGGTCCACGCGTTCGTTGTCCGGATCACCGGAATGGCCTTTCACCCAGCGCCAGTCGATCTGATGGCGTTGGGTGGCTTCATGCAAGCGCTCCCACAGGTCGCGGTTCTTGACCTGGTCACCGCCGGCGGTTTTCCAGTTGCGCCGCACCCAACTCGGCATCCACTCGGTGATGCCCTGGCGCACGTACTGCGAATCGGTGAACAGGGTGATGTTGCAAGGCTCACTGAGCGTTTCCAGGCCCATGATCGCTGCCATCAATTCCATCCGGTTGTTGGTGGTGTGGGCTTCGCCACCAGCCAACTCGCGCTCATGGCCCTTGTAGCGCAACAACGCGCCCCATCCACCGGGGCCGGGATTGCCGAGGCAGGCGCCATCGGTATGTACTTCAATTGACTTCATAGTGTTCCGTTGAATTCAGGTCGCCACCGGGCCGCGCCAACTGACACGACTGGCCTTGATCGGACCGATGAAGGCCGCGGTGCGTTTTTCAGCTTCCAGCACGCACAACGCGCGCAGGGCCGGCAAAGCCGTGCCCGGAGTGTTGCCCGACTGCGTCCACAGCGGGCCATAGTGCCGCAGCGAGCGACATCGTATGCCTTGCCGCTGCAATAGTGTCCTGCAACGTGCCACCGAGGGCGGCCGCGCGCCCTGCCACTGCCAATGCGCACGATAGGGACTGCAGCGGTTGAGCACGGTCACCCAGACCCGCCCGCCGGGCATCAGCACCCGCGCGCATTCGGACAACAAGGGCTCCAGCTCCTCGGCCGCAGGATGTTCGATGACGATGGCCTTGATCGACTCGCTGGGCAGCGGCAACGGCAGACTGCAGCGCAGATCCCCCGCCCAGCCGGGCGCTTGCGGGTTGCGGTACAGGCGCAAACCACGCCCCTGCGGCGGCGGATCCGGCAGCCAAGTGGCGTTTGGCGCCAGCCACAGCCATGGCGGCGAGGGAAATCCGCGCATTTGTTCAGACAGCAGCCGCTGCTCCCATTCGCGCATCGCCCGTGCCCCGGCTTTCTCAAACCAAGGCGAGACTGCAGCTTGACGGGGGGACGGGGCGGCAGGCATTTTCCAATTCTATGCGACTGATCGCCCTGCCCGCATTTCAGGACAACTACATCTGGGCGCTGCAAACGCCCGATGACCGCACGATTTTCGTCGACCCCGGCCAGGCCGGCCCGGTTTTCGAAGCCGCTGCGCAAGGCATGCAGCCTGCAGGTGTCCTGCTCACCCACCACCACGACGATCATATCGGCGGGGTGGCGGAGTTGCGCCAGCGCTGGCCCCGGCTGCGGGTGCTGGCGCCGGTAGATGAACGCATCCCACTGGAATGTGAACGAGTCAGCGAAGGCAACCGGGTAGAATTGTCGGGCTTCGACTTCAGCGTGATGGAAGTTCCCGGTCACACCCGAAGCCATATTGCCTACTACGGCCACGATCATTTGTTCAGTGGCGACATGTTGTTCAGCTTGGGCTGTGGACGCATGTTCGAAGGTACGCCGGCCCAGATGTTGGCCTCGCTACAGCGAATGGCCGCCCTGCCCCCACAGACACTGGTCTGCTGCGGGCACGAATACACGCTGGCCAATGCCGTGTTTGCGCGGCATGTCGACCCCACCAACGCGGCATTGCAACGCCGCCAACAGGAAGCCTCGGACATGCGCAGCAGTTCCCGTCCTACCGTTCCCGCCATCCTGGCGAGCGAACTCGAATGCAATCCGTTTCTGCGGACTGCCGATACCGCCATCGTTGCAGCGATCGCGGCGCGGCTTGGTCGCGCGCCCACCGACCAGGTGGAAGTCTTCGCCGAATTGCGGCGGTGGAAAGACGGTTTTCGCGCATGAGGCGGCTTTGTCTGCCGTTGGCGCTGGGGTTGTTGTTGGGCACGGGCAGCGGCACGCTGACCGCCCAGACCCTCCCGGTCAGCGCCGGCATGACCCAGAACGTCGCCGCACTGACCGCATTACCGCTGGACCCGGCCTCGCTGCCGGCCCCCACCACCCGTAACGGGCGCGAGATCTTCGCCAACTTCCGTGAGGGCCTGGCCGCACCACAGTGCGACGCCGACGCCACCAGCGCACGCTGGCGCAAGCAGTTCTCGCATGCCCCGTCACGGCTGGGCAATGTCGAGGACGATGCGCTGCCGCTGTTCGGCTACGTCGTCGACGAGCTGCGCAGCGCCGGCCTGCCGACCGAATTTGCACTGATCCCTTTTGTTGAAAGCGGCTACCGCCCTGGCGCCCGCAATGCCAGCGGCCCAGCCGGGCTGTGGCAGTTCATCGCCACCACCGCCCGCAACCACCGCGTGCCAATGGAAAAGGGCTATGACGGCCGGCTGTCGGCGGTGGACTCCACCCGTGCCGCGGTGCGTTACCTGAAGACCCTGCACGGCATGTTTGCCGGCGACTGGCAGCTGGCAACGATGGCCTACAACGCTGGCGAGTACCGCATCCTGCAGTCGCTGCGTCGCGGCGGCATGAATGCACAGAACGCGACTGCTTCCGAGCTGCCGGGTCTGTCGCCGATCACCTACGCCTACGTTGAAAAGCTGCATGCGCTGGCCTGCGTGCTGGAACAGGCCGAGAACGAACCCGACCTGATGGCCTCGCTGGACCGGCAGGTGCCGATCCTGAAGGGCCACACGCTGCCGGCCAACACCACCCTGGCGGCCTGGTCGGCACAGAACGCGCTGGACCCAGCACGTATCGCCCGCCTCAATCCGGCCCTGACCAGCTCGCGCTCCGGCACCCGGGTCCTGGCCCCGGCCGCCGCCATTGGCAGCGTAGTGAGCGACAACAGCGAGAGCGTGCTGGTGGCGACCCGCGATGCGGCGCCCGCAGCTCCTGCGAAGACAACAGCACCCTCGCGTGCGGTGGCCTCGGCCAGCTCTGGCAGCCGCCACACCGTGCGCAGCGGCGAATCCGCCTGGACCATCGCCCGCCGCTATGGCATTTCGGTGAAGACCCTGCTGTCGTCCAACAATCTGGATGCCAGTGCTGTGCTGAAGCCCGGCATGGTGCTGCGTTACGAAGAAGTGCGCTGAGCCAACGCTCCCACATGAAAGCAGAACCAGAAGCCCGGCCAAAAGCCGGGCTTCTGCGTTTGATGCCGGCTTTCGCGTTTGATGTTGGGCTTCTGCGTTTGATGTAGTGCCGAGCCATGCTCGGCAGGGGCTTCGCCGCTGACCTGTCCGTTTGTGGGAGCGGCGTAAGCCGCGAAGCTGGTGATCTTTACGATTGCGCGGATACCGGCGATTTCATTGCTGTCGGCTTCGCGGGTGCCGCCCCGCCATCAAAAGCTGGAGATTTCCGGGTACGCCACATGCCCGCCATGCGCGGGCAAACCCGGGGTGCGGGGGGTATAGGTTAAGCCGCTGCC
>NZ_JBRREK010000048.1:0-32002 GCF_056760235.1 Stenotrophomonas sp. STEN018 | reverse complement strand
GGGGTTGGGGGTTCAACTCGGGGGGGGGCCCGGCCCCCCCCCCCCCCCACCCCCCCCCCCCCCCCCCCGCGGCCCCGCCCCCCCCCCCGCTCCCACATCCATTTACATCGGTTTCCGGTTGAACCCCAGCGCAGCATGGCTGCGCTTTACATGAGGCCTCAGACGTCGGCCGGGGTCATCCGCGGCATCGCCAGTGCGGCGCCTTCGTTCTCGGTGGAACGGGCTGCGTACAGGTTGGCAAAACGCACGTGCTTGATGAACGAAGATTCCGGTGCTGCTGCCAGCGAGGCGGCCAAGGCGCCGTTGAAGGCATCGCCGGCACCGGTGGTGTCCACCACCTGTACCGACTCGGCCGGCACGCGGTAGTACGGCTGGCTGTCGCTGCGCAGCTTGTCTTCATCGTGCGAGACAAACACGCCCACCGCACCCAGCGTCACCACCACGGTGTTGCCGGACAGCTTGCGGCACAGGGCGTGCAAGCTGGCACCGTCCAACGCTGCCACGTCATCGGCCTCGATGCGTTCGCCGACATGACGGCTGAGCAGGGCGGCAAACTCGGTTTCGTTCGGGGTAAGCACGTCGGCCAGCTTGAGCAGGCTGATGGTGGACGGGGCATTGGCCGGAGCGGCGTTGAGCATGGTCAGCACGCCGGCTTCGCGGGCCTGCGCCAGCGCCGCTTCGATGGTTTCCACCGGCGATTCCAACTGCGCCAACAACACCTTGGCGCCACCGATCAGGGCGGCGTTGGTGGCGACAAAATCGCTGCTCAATGAGGCATTGGCGCCTGCACCGATCACGATCGAGTTGCGGCCACGGCCATCGACGTAGATGCCTGCGGTACCGGTGGGCTCGGTGGTGGCTTCGGCCACCAGCGCGATGCCGTCGGCACTGGCCAGCTGGCGGGCGAGGTCGCCGCCAGCATCAGCACCGAGTGCGCAGACAAAGCTGGTGTCAGCACCGGCGCGGCGAGCCGCGACGGCCTGGTTGAAGCCCTTGCCACCGGGCCCGGTGCTGTAGCGGCCAGCAATGGTCGCTCCCGGCGCGGGCAGGGCATCGCAGCGCCAGACGTGATCGACATTGAAGGAACCGGCAACGACTACAGAACTCATGGAATCTACGTCTCTAAGGTGGCGATGAAACAGCAGCTGCGATGGCTTGGCCATCTGACTCGGCCGCCTTGCAGCGGCCGGGCCGGATCAGCTGGATTGAATCAACTGAAGTGGGTCAGCACGCCGGCAATGGTGGCGGTCATCAAGGTGGCAATGGTGCCGCCCAGGACTGCACGCAGGCCGAACTTTGCCAGGTCCTGGCGACGGTCCGGAGCCAGGCCGCCAATGCCGCCGATCTGGATGGCAATGGAGCTGAAGTTGGCGAAACCGCACAGGGCGTAGGTGGCGATCAGACGGCCTTCTTCACTCAGATGGACGCCTGGAACGTTGCCTTGGATGATCTGCGACAGGTCCATGTAGGCGACAAATTCGTTGATCACGACCTTCTGGCCAATCAGCGAACCGACAGTGGTGGCGTCAGCCCAGGGCGTGCCGATCACCCAGGCGATCGGGGCCAGTACGTAGCCGAAGATGGTAGCCAGGTTGGTTGGCTTGCCGATGGCAGCCGACAGGCCGGTAATGTCACCGATCCAGGTCAGCGGCGCATTGAGCAGGGCGATCAGGGCGATGAAGGCCAGCAGCATGGCACCGATGTTCAACGCAAGGCGCAGGCCGTCAGCGGCGCCACCAGCGGCGGCGTCGATGATGTTGGAGGAGGTCTTCTCCACTTCCATCTTGACCGTGCCGCGGGTCAGCGGGGTACCGGTTTCCGGCACCAGCAGCTTGGCGACCACCAGCGTGGCCGGCGCGGCCATGATCGAGGCAGCCAGCAGGTGCTTGGCGTAGAAGGCCTGCGAGGCCGGATCGCCACCGCCGAGCATGCCGACGTACGCGGCCAGCACGCCGCCGGCGATATGCGCCATGCCGCCGATCATCATCGTGATCAGTTCGGACTGGGTCATCTTGGAGATATACGGGCGCACGGTCAGCGGCGCCTCGGTCTGGCCGATGAAGACGCTGGCGCAGACGCTGGTGGTTTCAGCACCGGACACGCGCATCACCTTGGTGATGGCCGCGGCCATGACCCGCACGATGGCCTGCATCACGCCCAGGTGGTACATCACGCCCATCAGCGCCGAGAAGAAGATGATGGTCGGCAGCACCTGGAAGGCGAAGATGAAACCGTACTTGGGGATGTCCATCAGGCTGCCGAAAATGAAGTTGGAACCTTCATTGACGAAGCTCAGAATCTTGACGAAGCCCTTGCCCAGCCAGTCGAACACGTCGCGACCGCCCGGAACCAGCAGCACCAGCGCCGCAAAAGCGATCTGCAGAGTGATGCCGGTAGCAACCAGCTTCCAGTCAACGGCTTTCTTGTTATTGGAAAACAGCCAGGTGATGCCCAAAAGCACCGCCAGGCCGAACAGGCCGAAGCCGATTCTGCCCAAACCTTCGAACATGAGTAATCCCCGGGCGAGCCCGCAAAAGACGCAAGCCTAGAGCAGCGGCTGATGCCGGGCAAGAATATCTCCGGCATAAGCAGGCATTTGCTGGGATTGCGCCGGTATCGGCAAGGTCTGCGGACCTGTCGGATGCGCAGTCAGGGTTACACTGGCAGCCTGTCTGCGCGAATCCTGCGCGCCGTCCCCTGTTGGAGCCAGCCATGCAATACCGTCGTCTTGGGTCGTCCGGCCTGCAGCTGTCCGCCTTGTCGTTTGGTGCCTGGGTGACCTTTGGCAGCCAGATCGGGCGCGACGAGTCACGCAACCTGATTGCCGCGGCCTGGGACAACGGGGTCAACTTCTTCGACAACGCCGAGGGCTACGCCAAGGGTCGTGCCGAAGAGGTGATGGGCGACGTGATTGCCGATCTGCGGTTGCCGCGCGATGGTTACTGCGTGTCGTCCAAGGTGTTCTTCGGCTCGGCCGAGGAGCCGGCACCGACCCAGCGCGGGCTGTCGCGCAAGCACGTCACCGATGCCTGCCACGCCGCGCTCAAGCGCCTGCGGGTGGACTATCTGGACCTGTACTACTGCCACCGCCCGGACGCGGAGACGCCGATCAGCGAGACCGTGCTGGCGATGGATAACCTGATCCGCCAGGGCAAGGTCCTGTACTGGGGCACCTCGGAGTGGTCGGGTGCGCAGATCGCCGAGGCGGTGGCCTTTGCCCGCGCCCACAATCTGTACGCCCCGAGCATGGAGCAGCCGCAGTACAACCTGCTGCATCGCGCCCGTGTGGAGCAGGAATACGCGCCGCTGTATGCCGATGCCGGGCTGGGCACCACCATCTGGTCGCCGCTGGCCTCGGGCCTGCTGACTGGCAAGTACAACGACGGCATTGCCGACGATTCGCGTTTGGGGCAGTCCTCGTTGGGCTGGCTGCAGGCCTCGGTGTTGGGCGAGCCGGCCGATGATCGTCTGGGCAAGGTGCGCCGTTTCACTGCTTTGGCCGCCGAGCTGGGCGAATCGCCGGCACAGCTGGCCATTGCCTGGTGCCTGCGTAATCCGCAGGTGTCCAGCGTGATCCTGGGCGCAAGCCGGGTGTCGCAGCTGGAAGAGAACCTGCGCGCGCTGGACGTGCTGGCGCGGGTGGAAGAGGGCGCCTGGCAGCAGATCGAGGCGATTTTTGCCTGATAGCGGAGCCGTAGTGCCGAGCCATGCTCGGCAGGGCCTGGCCAGCAGGGTTTCAGGCCCGTGTTTGTGGAATTTGTGGGAGCGGCGTAAGCCGCGAAGCCAGATATCTGTCAGCTTGCGAGCTGGCAGGTGATCTCAGTAGCGCCAGGTTCGCGGCTTACGCTGCTCCCACAAGCTGAGCGGGGTGCCGGTAGCGCCCCTGCCGAGCATGGCTCGGCACTACTGACTTTCAGTCGCGATGGGGTGCCGGTAAGGCCCCTGCCGAGCATGGCTCGGCACTACGGCCTTTCGGCCGGGATGGGGTGCCGGTAGAGCCTCTGCCGAGCATGGCTCGGCACTACAGGTGGAGCGAATGGCCTTGTCCGGCAGGGTTTGGCGCCGGATTGCGAAGTTGTTGTAAATAGTTCTTGCATCGTTATTGAGAATCATTATCATCAACTCCGTCCCCAGCACGGAATCACGATGATGTCGGCCCAGCCCGTTATGCTTCGCCCCCGCACCCTCCACCTGCCGCAGCGCCCGGTCCAGTTGTTGCCGGTCGATGGCGTTGTCGATAGCGGCGCCCTGCTCAAGGGCCAACGCGAGATCGTGATCCAGCACGGCGATAAGTTCTATCGCCTGCGGCATACCAGCAACGACAAGCTGATCCTTACCAAGTAAGCCGCAGCACGGCCGCATTCGCCGCAGCCAGCGTGTTCGCGCTTGGCCCCTGAGTGCACAGCTCTCTCCCCCCTTGACTGCAGTCTGGTTGCTCCGGCAACCGGGCTGTCTGTCAGGGGTTTTGTTCACTCCAAGATTCCAGGCCTCCATGATCCGTCCAACTGTCTTGACTGCTGCCCTGTGGGCGGTGCTGTCGCCCGCACATGCAGAAAACGTGGCTTTGCCCGTCGCCCATGAATTCGACCGCGTCCAGGTCACTGCCACCCGTACCGAGCGTGCGCTCAGTGATGTCGCTGCCACGGTTGACGTGATCGACCGGGAGCAGTTGGACAAACAGTTGGCGAACGACATCGCCGACCTGGTGCGCTACGAGCCGGGCGTATCAGTCACCCGCAATGCCACCCGTTTCGGGCTGGGCGGCTTCCGCATCCGTGGCCTGGACGCCAATCGTGTGCTGATCCAGACCGATGGCATCGCCATGCCGAAGAGTTTCAATATCGGCAGCTTCGCCAACAGCAATCGTAATTTCACCGATCTGGAGACGCTCAAGCGCGTGGAAATCGTGCGCGGCCCGGCCAGCTCGCTGTACGGCTCGGATGCACTCGGCGGTGTGGTGGCCTTCGTCACCAAGGACCCGGCCGACTACCTGAAGGATGGCAAGGACAGCTACGTTGGCCTGAAGTTCGGCTATGACGGCGATTGGAAGGGCCTGTTGGCCGGTGCAACCGCAGCGTGGGGCGGTGAACGTTGGAGCGGCATGGTCAACGTCAACCACCACCAGGGTCAGGAGACCGTCAACAAGGGGGATGTGCGCAGCAAGGACTACACCCGCACCGCGCCGAATCCACAGGAACGCGATGGCCGCAGCGTGCTGGCCAAGCTGGTGTATGCGCCGGATGAAAGCCAGCGCTTCCGCCTGACCGTTGAAGGCAACGAGGACAGCACCGATACCGACGTGTTCTCAGCGGTCAACGACAAGCACCCGGTGGCTGCATCGCGCACTACCAGGGACATGACTGCACACGACACCCAGAACCGCACGCGGCTGTCGTTCGCCCATGAAATGGATGCGCTGGACGCAGCCTTCGCCGACAGCATGAACTGGCAGATCTACCGCCAGAGCAGCGAAACCAGGCAGGTCACCAACGAAGGCCGTACCAATGGCAGCCGCCGTCATCGCGCCTTCCATTTCGATCAGCTGGTGTATGGCGCGCAGTTGCAGTTCAACAAGGCCTTGCAGACCGGTACGGTCGAGCACGCGCTGACCTGGGGCTTTGATGGTGCGCAGACCGACATCCGCCAGAAGCGCGATGGCTACCAGGTGCTGGCCAACGGCACCGTCAGCTCCAACATCTCGCCGGACAACTTCCCGGTGCGCGATTTCCCGATCAGCAAGACCACCGAACTCGGCCTGTATGTGCAGGACGAAATGCGCCTGGCCGATGGTCGACTGTCAGTTGTGCCGGGCCTGCGCGTGGACCACTACCGGCTCAAGCCCGAGCTGGATGCGATCTTCAGGGAAGACAATCCGAACATGGCCGTGGCCTCGCTGACCAAGACCAGCGTATCGCCGAAGCTGGGCGTGGTGTGGCGTTTCGATGATCAGTGGTCGGTGTTTGCCGGCTATGCGCATGGCTTCCGCTCGCCGCCTTACAACGACGTCAATCTTGGTTTCACCAATCTGACCTTCGGTTACACCGCCATCCCCAATCCGGACCTGAAGCCGGAAACCAGCAATGGTGTGGAGCTGGGCGTGCGCTATGTCAGCCCGGTCGCTTACATGAGCGTCAGCGGTTACTGGAACGACTACCGCGACTTCATCGAATCGCAGCGCTATGTCGGCGTCAATGCACAGGGCCTGATGGTGTTCCAGTCGCAGAACATCGCCGATGCGCGCATCTATGGTGCCGAGCTGAAAGCCGGTGTTGATTTCGGCCAGGTCAGCGACGCACTGAAGGGCTGGGGCCTGCGTGGCGCGGTTGCATGGGCGCATGGCCAGAACCGCACCGCGGATACGCCGCTGGACTCGGTGGACCCACTGCGCGGCACCGTCGGCCTGATGTACGACCGCGACGATTGGGGCGTGGAGCTTGCCGGCACCTTTGCCCGTCGCAAGGACCGCGTCGCTGCAGCCACGGCCTACCGCCCGGCCGGCTATGGCGTGCTCGACCTGATGGCGCATTGGGAATTCGCGCCGGGCGCCAAGTTCAACGTTGGCGTGTTCAATCTTACCGATCGCAACTACATCGATTGGTCCAGCATCACTTCCACGCTGGCCGCCAACAGCAGCGTGATCGACCGCTTCAGCAACCCGGGTCGCACCGTTTCGGCCAGCGTCTCGGTGTCCTGGTAAGCAACAACGTTAGCGGTTCCTCCAGGAGCCTGCGAAGGAGCGCATCGTGGCCACGGATGGCCATCCCTTTCATCCACATAAGGAACACCCATGAAGCTGCTTTCCGCCAGCCTGCCGCTGCTGCTTTTTGTCAGCACCGCTGCCAGCGCCGCCATTGCTGATATCGCCCGCGACCACGACAGCATCCTGAAGATGCAGGGTGAGTACACGGTGGACTTCGCCTTCGATGAAACCGTGCTGCTCAAGCCCGGCTACGAACGCGCAGCGGCGATGCGCAGCGGTGGTGATGAAGTGGTGATCGTGGTTGAAGACACGCCGCAGCGCATCGTGCTGCAGCATCTGCTGGTGGATACCAAGAGCGGCCACGTCACCAAGCATTGGCGCCAGGACTGGGTCTACGAAGCACCGCAGCGCTTTGAGTTCACTGCCGACCAGACCTGGACGGTGCGCGCCATTCCAGCTGCGCTCAATCAAGGCGCGTGGACGCAGTGCGTCTACGAAGTCAGCGACGCACCGCGCTACTGCGGTACCGGCCGCTGGAGCTACAACAACAATGTGCCGACCTGGACCAGTGACCTGAGCTGGCGTCCGTTGCCGCGTCGCGAATACACCAGGCGCAGCGACTACAACGCGCTGGCAGTGGTGAACCAGCACACGCTGACCCCCAATGGTTGGACCCACGAACAGTTCAACACCAAGGTGCAGCGTAATGCGGACGGCAGCCAGGTCGAGATCGCCCGCGAATTCGGTTTCAACGACTACATCAAGACCACCGAAGTGAACTTCAAGCCTGCGCGCGATTACTGGACTGCCACCGCACCGTTCTGGGCGCAGGTGCGGCAGCGCTGGGATGGCTTCCTCGGCCAGCCGCCGGGCGTGCACCTGAAGACCAAGCTCGACGGCATGGCGATGATCATGCCGCTGTTCCAGCAGGCCGAAGAGATCCAGGGCGGCGCGGCGCTGGACACCGGCAAAATCGATGCGGTGTTTGCCAAGTATGTGGAGCCCGCGAAGTAAGTTTGGTTTTTTGCTTTTTTGACTTTGTGGGAGCGGCATAAGCCGCGAAGCTAATGGTCGATCAGGTCACCGGCATGTCGGTGATTCCATTGATACCAGCTTCGCGGCTGACGCCGCTCCCACATCACACCTCTGGGCTCATTCCTTGAACATCAGCAGCGCCGCCACCACGATCAGCGCAAACGCCGCCCAGTGGTTCCACTTCAGTGGTTGCCCCAGGTAGGTGGCGGAAAACACCGCGAAGATCACCAAGGTAATCACTTCCTGCATGCCCTTGAGCTGTGGCGCCGAGTACACCGCGCTGCCCATGCGGTTGCCCGGCACCTGCAGGCAGTACTCGAAGAAGGCGATGCCCCAGCTGACCAGGATCACAGTCATCAATGGGGCGGTCTTGAACTTCAGGTGGCCATACCAAGCGATGGTCATGAATACGTTGCTGGCAACCAGCAGCAGTACCGGGTAGAGATAGGCAGTAAAAGACGGGGCGGCCATAGCCAGTTTCATCAAGGTGGGGCGATAGCATAGGGCGGGGACGGACAAGCGCTTGTCTGCGTTGAATAAGTTTCAGTTGATACCAATGACGCGTAAGGGCGTCTTCACACGAAATCCACCAGGAGTGCGGCATCTTTCACAAAGCTGAAGACTAAGGAGGCTCCATGCGACAGACCAAGGAATCGTCCGGGCTTGTATTGGTTGTCGAAGACAACCGCAATATCTCCGAGATGATTGGCGAATATCTGGAAGGCAAGGGTTTCGAAGTGGACTACGCAGCCGATGGCCTGGATGGCTACCGGTTGGCCGCTGAGAACAGTTACGACGTAGTAGTGCTGGACCTGATGCTGCCGCGCTTGGACGGCATCGAGGTGTGCCGCCGCCTGCGTAACGAAGCACGCAAGTCCACGCCGGTGCTGATGCTGACCGCACGCGACACGCTGGACGACAAGCTCACCGGGCTTGGTTATGGCGCTGATGACTACTTGACCAAGCCCTTCGCGATCCAGGAGCTGGAAGCACGCCTGCGTGCACTGATCCGCCGCGAGCGCCGCCAGGTGGGGGCGGAAGTGCTGAAGGTCGCCGATCTGGTGCTGGACCCGGTCAGCATGCGTGCCACCCGTGCCGGCAGCGAGCTGCAACTGTCGCCGATCGGGCTGCGCCTGCTCACCATCCTGATGCGCGAATCGCCGCGGGTGGTGACCCGCCAGGAGATCGAGCGCGAAATCTGGGGCAATGGCCTGCCTGATTCGGATACCTTGCGCAGCCATCTGTACAACCTGCGCAAGATCATCGACAAGCCTTTCGACCGCCCCTTGCTGCATACCGTGCAGAGTGCCGGTTACCGGATTGCCGACATCGGTCAGTCCATGGGCTGATCTGCAGGGGGCGTGTACTGGCACCTGTGTTTTGAAGAACCGCCGCAGAACATGAGTCGCGGCGGTTTTTTCTTGTCAGGTAATTCTGCGACGGCGCCAGTCCAGTCCCTATAATCACCCGGGCTTCGGGGGGGGGGCGCATGTCGTACGGGTTACCGCGGAAGATCAGAATGGCATTCATCCTGCAGGCGCTGCTGGCGAGCCTGGCAGTGTTGCTTGGTGGCTATCTGATGGCGCTGGTGATCAAGTACGGCCTGATCAACGCGGTCCTGCAGAACGAAGCGCAGTACTACTGGCAGCAGAGTGCACAGGCCGCGGACCTGGCCCCGCCCAACACGTTGCGTATCCGCGGCTATCTGCACCCCGCCGGGCAGCCTGATACGGTGGTGCCTGCGCAGTTGCGTGCACTGGCACCGGGTTTTCATGAGCTGGAGTCCTTCGATCAGCTGGTGCTGGTCGATCAGCATCCGGAAGGACGGCTGTATCTGGTATTCCAGCGTTCGCCGGTACACCGCGCGGCCGTATGGGCAGGGGTTTTGTTGATCTTGCTGGCCATCCATGCGGCGTCGTGGCTGACCTATCGGGCCTCGTCGCGGCTGGTGGCGCCGGTGAGCTGGCTGGCACGACGGGTATCGCTGTGGGATCCACGCCACCCCGATGCCAATGAACTGGCACCGGAGCGCTTGCCGCCGGAGGTGCAGGGCGAGACCCGGCAATTGGCGCTGGCCCTGCATGACATGGCCGGGAAGGTGGCCGATCACGTGGCGCGCGAGCGCAATTTCACTCGTGACGCGAGTCACGAGCTGCGTACTCAGTTGACCGTGATCCGCATGGCCAGCGACATGGCCCTGGCCGATTCCGGGCTGCCCCCGCGCTTGCAGCGCAGCCTGCAGCGCATCCAGCGTGCAGGCCGCGACATGGAGGCGGTGATCGATGCCTTCCTGCTGCTTGCCCGCGAGGTGGATGTGGAGCCGCAGTCGGAGCTGTTCGATGTTGGTGAGGTGGTGCGCTACGAGGCCGCCAACGTTGAAGAGCTGTTGCAGGGCAAGCCGGTGCAGCTGCGGGTGCTGGTTGAAGGCAGCCAGATGCTGATGGCGCCGCCGCGGGTGATGCACGTGGTAGTGGCCAATCTGCTGCGCAATGCCTGCCTGTACACCGACGTTGGCGAGGTGGAGGTGCGGGTGATGCCGGGCCAGGTGGTGGTCCGCGATACCGGTATCGGCATGAGCAGCGAGGCGCTGGCGCGGATCTTCGAGCCCTTCTACCGGGCCGACGGTGGCCGTCAGCAGGGGCTGGGCCTGGGCCTGCCGATCGTGCGCCGCCTGTGTGAGCGCTGTGGCTGGCGCATCGAGATGGATAGCCGTGAAGGGCAGGGCACCACCGCGACCCTGCTGTATCGTTGAGACACGGTTTTGCGGTGGCGCCGGTAAGCAATGGCCAGATGTGGCAAAATTGGCGGCTAATCTCACGCTACCGGTGTCATTCCCCATGAGCGGTTATTCAGCCTCCAAGGTTTTGCGCAGCCGCGGCGCGGCAACTGGCAAGGTGTCGCATGGCTGATCAGATCGGGCATATGCCGCGTGGCCCCGGACGCATCCTCAAGGCAGCCAAGTGGTCCTGGCAGGGGCTTTGTGCGGCCTGGATGCATGAGTCCTCGTTCCGGTTGGAAGTCTGTCTGTTCGTGGTGCTGGCACCGCTGGCAATCTGGCTGGGCCAGAACCCGGTGGAGCAGATACTGATGATCGGCTCGATGCTGCTGGTGATCGCCATGGAGCTGGCCAACTCGGCCATCGAGGCGGTGATCGAGCGCTACGGCCCGGAGTACCACGTGCTTGCAGGCCGGGCCAAGGACATGGGCTCGGCCGCGGTCTTCGTGCTGATGATGAACGTGCTGCTGTGCTGGGGCCTGATTCTGCTGCCGCGCGTTTTTTGACAAGTCAGCCGCCGGGTGGCGCTGACGCAATGGTTTTATTGAAGGATTGTTCGCATGTCTCTTGAGTTTCTAGCCGACCCGAACGTATGGGTCACCCTGTTCATGCTCAGCGCACTGGAAATCGTGCTCGGCATCGACAACCTGGTCTTCATCTCCATCGCGGTCGGTCGCCTGCCGCCAGAACAGCGCCCGCTGGCGCGTCGTGTCGGCATCGCGGTGGCCTGCATCACCCGCATCATGCTGCTGATCTCGCTGGCCTACCTGGCGCACATGGAGGTGAACCTGTTCACCGTGGCCGGCATGGGGATTTCCATCCGTGACCTGGTGCTGATCGTGGGCGGCTTGTTCCTGCTCTACAAGGGTGCCAAGGAAATCCGCGAGTTGGTTACCGGCGGTGAAGATGAAGACCCGACCACGACCAAGGTGGCGTCGTCGTTCGGCATGGTGATCGCGCAGATCGCAGTGATCGACATCGTGTTTTCGCTGGACTCGGTGATCACTGCCGTTGGCATTGCCTCGCATGTGCCGGTGATGGTCTGTGCGGTGCTGTTGTCGGTTGCGGTGATGCTGCTGGCGGCCAACCCGCTGGGCCGTTTCATCGATGCCAATCCGACCGTGAAGCTGCTGGCGCTGGCCTTCATCCTGATGGTGGGCGCGGTGCTGGTGCTGGATGGTCTGGACGTGCACGTGCCCAAGCCCTACATCTATGCGGCGATGGGTTTCTCGATCCTGGTGGAATGGCTGAACCTGCTGATGCGCCGCAACGCCAAGGCCCACCACGTACCGGGTTCGGACAACTGGTAAGTGTTTGAAGGTCGGCACTGCCGGCCGAGAACCTGACCTGGAGGGCCGGCATTGCCGGCCCTTTTGTTTTTTGTGGGAGCGGCGTCAGCCGCGAAGCTGACCATCCTTCAGATTGCGGGCATCCCCGCAACTACAGCTGCACCGGCTTCGCGGCTGACGTCCCCCCCACAACAGCTGGGCCCGGGGCTTTGGTGGCCCCGCGGTCTTTGCAAACCTTGAACAGGCAACGTGGCATGCTCGGCACTCCAGCCATCCAGGGTCCGACCCATGCGCCAGTACCTTCGCCTGATGTTGCTTGTCATCGCGGTGATTTCCATTTCCGGCTGTGGCTACAACGCCATCCAGCAGAAGGATGAGGCGGTCAAGGCCGGCTGGTCCGAAGTGGTCAACCAGTACAAGCGCCGTGCAGACCTGATCCCCAACCTGGTCAATACCGTGCAGGGCTATGCCCAGCAGGAGCGGCAGGTGCTGACCGAGGTCACCAATGCCCGTTCCAAGGTCGGGCAGATCCAGGTCAATGCCGACGATGCCGATTCGCTCAAGCAGTTCCAGCAGGCCCAGGGTGAGCTCGGCAGCGCGCTGTCGCGCTTGCTGGTGGTCAGCGAGAACTACCCGACGCTGAAGTCGGACCAGAACTTCCGTGACCTGCAGGCACAGCTGGAAGGCACCGAGAACCGTATCACCGTGGCCCGCGGCCGCTATATCCAGCTGGTGCAGGACTACAACACCTACATCCGCTCGTTCCCGCAGGTGATCACCGCCAAGATGTTCGGCTATGCGGCCAAGCCCAATTTCACTGTCGACAACGAGGCGCAGATCGCGCAGCCGCCGACCGTGAGCTTCGGCACCCAGCCGGCAGCGCCGCAGCAGACGCCGCCGCAGCCCGCCCCGGCACAGTGAGCCGCGCGCGATGAGCGCGTTGCTGCAACGGTGCGGCTTGCTGCTCTGCCTGCTCGGCCTCGGCTGGGCTGGCCCGCTGCTGGCCCAGCAGTTGGCGCCGATCCCACCGCTGGATTCGCCGGTGGTCGATACCACCGGCACCCTCGATGCGGCGCAGAAGCAGGCGCTGGAGCAGCAGGCTATTGCCCTGCAGCAGCGCAAGGGTGCGCAGTTGCAGGTACTGATCGTGCCGACCACCCAGCCTGAGGACATCGCCCAATACAGCACCCGCGTGTTCGACCAGTGGGCGATTGGCCGCAAGGGTGTGGATGACGGTGTGCTGCTGCTGGTGGCCAAGGACGACCGCCGGGTGCGGATCGAGCCGGGCTACGGTCTGGAAGGTGCCATCCCGGATGCGATCGCCAACCGGGTGATCCAGGAATACCTGGTGCCGCACTTCCGCCAGAACGATTACGCCGGCGGGGTTACTGCTGCCAGTGCGGTGCTGGTCAAGATCATCGATGGCGAGGAACTGCCGACACCGGTCAGCAGCAACCGCGATGGTGGCGGTGGTAGTGGTGATTCGATCTTCTTCTTCGCGATCATGATTGGTGTGTTTGCTTCCACCTTCATGCGCATGCTGCTGGCCAAGCTGCCGCGGCCGATTCGTGGCGTGGTATCTGGATTGGTCGCCGGTGCTGCCGGCTGGCTGCTGCTATCGGTGGTTGGCGGTGGCATCGCCGGCTTGGTGGCGTTCCTGCTGTCACTGGGCAAAGGCTCCAGCGGCGGTTTCGCCAGCGGTGGTGGCTGGGGCGGCGGAGGCGGTTTCGGTGGCGGCGGCTTTGGCGGAGGCGGTGGAAGCTTCGGCGGAGGCGGTGGTTGGGGCGGTGGTGGTGGACGTTCGGGAGGCGGTGGCGCCTCGGGGAGCTGGTGATGCGCTGGTTACGACATTTCTTCGCTCCCTCCGCGCATGCTGCATTTCCGGAGCCGAGCCTGGACCGGATCGCCCGTGCCATTGCCGACGGTGAGCGGCTGCACAGTGGGCAGGTGATGTTCGCGGTTGAGTCCGACCTGCCGCTGGCGCTGTTGTGGAAGGGCACCAGTGCACGTGCCCGCGCCGAGCATGCCTTCGCGCTGTTGCGCACCTGGGACACCGAGGCCAACAACGGCGTGTTGATCTATCTGTTGCTGGCCGACCATGCCATCGAGATTGTCGCCGACCGTGGGCTGCAGGCGCGGGTGGATGCGGCGCAGTGGCAGCTGATCTGCGATCACCTGCGGGGGCAGATCAGCGGGAATACCCGCGAGGAAGCAGTGCTGGCAGCGGTGGCCGAGGTCTCGCAGCTGCTGTCGGCGCACTTTCCACCCGACCCGGCAGGGCGCGCCCGCAATGAGCTACCTGACCGCCCGCAGGTGTTCGGCTGAACCATGGGTTGAGTGGCAAGGGCCGCTACCCCGAGAATAGGGGCTGGTTCGCCTGACAGTGCCCGCATGCTCTTTCTTCATGACATAGACCCCATCGCTTTCTCGCTAGGTCCGATCGATGTGCACTGGTACGGCATCATGTACCTACTTGGCTTTGCCGCCGCGTGGTGGCTGGGCCGCTCACGCATCCTCGCTGGGCGCTTGCCGGGCGTGGATATGAACGGGTTCTCCGACCTGCTGTTCTACGCGATGCTGGGCGTGGTGCTGGGTGGACGCATCGGCTACATGCTGTTCTACGCAACGGCCGACTTCCTCGCCAATCCGCTGATCCTACTGCGGGTCTGGGAAGGTGGCATGAGTTTCCACGGTGGCTTGCTTGGTGTGCTGATCGCCGGCTGGTGGTGGACACGCAAGCACAAGCTGCACTTCTTCGACACCATCGACTTTGTTGCGCCGCTGGTGCCGCTGGGCCTTGGCTTCGGTCGCTTGGGCAACTTCATTGGTGGCGAGCTGTACGGCAAGTTCACCAATGCCGGCTGGGGCGTGATCTTCCCGCATTCGCCGCTGAAGGACATCCCCGCTGGCTTGCCGGCGATGGAGCAGCTGCTATCGGCGGCGCAGATCCAGCAGGACTATGTTGCCGGCCTGCTCAGCCAGTACGCCCGCCATCCCTCGCAGTTGTATGAAGCGCTGCTGGAAGGCCTGGTGATGTTCCTGGTGCTGTGGTTCTACTCGATGAAACCACGGCCGCGTTACGCCGTGTCCGGCCTGTTCGCGTTGATGTACGGCAGCTTCCGCTTCCTGGTCGAGTTCGTGCGCATGCCCGACAACGGCGTATATGTAGCGTTTGATTGGTTGACCCGCGGCCAGATCCTGAGCCTGCCGTTGATCGTGTTGGGCTTGGTGTTGCTGGCAATGTCGCGCCGCGCGCCGGTGTTGCAACCGGTGCTCCCACTGGAAGAGAAGAAGGCATGAAGCAATATCTGGATCTGCTGCAGCATGTGATGGAGCACGGCACCGAGAAGTCCGACCGCACCGGCACCGGCACGCGCAGCGTGTTCGGCTGGCAGATGCGCTTCGACCTCAACCAGGGCTTCCCGCTGGTCACCACCAAGAAGTTGCACCTGCGCTCGATCATCCATGAGCTGCTGTGGTTCCTGAAGGGCGATACCAATATCGCCTACCTCAAGGACAACAAGGTCAACATCTGGGACGAGTGGGCCGATGCCAATGGCGACCTCGGCCCGGTTTACGGCAAGCAGTGGCGCAGTTGGGCTACCGCCGATGGCCGCGAGATCGACCAGATGCAGTGGCTGGTGGATGAGATCAAGCGCAATCCGGATTCGCGTCGGCTGGTGGTTAGTGCCTGGAATGTGGGCGAGCTGTCGCAGATGGCGCTGATGCCCTGCCACAACCTGTTCCAGTTCTACGTGGTCGACGGCAAGCTCAGCTGCCAGCTGTACCAGCGCAGCGGCGACATCTTCCTCGGCGTGCCGTTCAATATCGCCAGCTATGCCTTGCTGACGCATATGGTGGCGCAGGCGACCGGGCTGGGCGTTGGCGATTTCGTGCACACGCTGGGTGACGCGCATATCTATTCCAACCACTACGAGCAGGCACGCGAGCAGTTGTCACGCGAACCGCGCGCGCTGCCCAAGCTGTGGTTGAACCCGGAAGTCACCGATCTGTTCGGCTTCCAGTTCGACGACATCCGCATCGACGGCTACGACCCGCATCCGGCAATCAAGGCGCCGGTGGCGGTGTGATGAAGCTGTCGATGATCGCCGCGCTTGACCGCAATCGTGGCATTGGCCATGACAATGCGATGCCGTGGCATCTGCCGGATGACTTCAAGCACTTCAAGGCGCTGACCCTCGGCAAGCCCATCCTGATGGGGCGCAAGACAGCCGAGTCGCTGGGCCGCGCGCTGCCGGGGCGGACCAATCTGGTGTTGACCCGTAGCGGCCAGGTGCCGTTTGCCGGCATGCGTGCGGTGGCTTCGTTGGATGAGGCGCGGGCGATTGCGGCAGGCGAGGGCGCTGACGAGTTATGCGTGATCGGTGGTGGCGAGATCTATCGGCTGCTATTGGATCAGGCCACCGATCTGCACCTGACCTGGGTGGATACCGAGGTGGCTGCGGATACGCATTTCCCGGAAGTTGATCCGGCGTTGTGGCGTGAGGTGGGCAGCCAGGCGCATGCGATTGATGAGCGGCATGCGTTTGCTTTCCGGTTTGTGCACTACGTGCGGCGCTGAGTTGTACTGAAGCTAAGAGCTAAAAAGCTACCCCTCCCCAACCCTCCCCTTGGCTGCGCCAAAGGGAGGGGGTAGAAGCCTTGGCTGCGCAAGATGCCGTAGCCGGTGGGATCAGCTCCCTCCCTTTGGCGTAGCCAAGGGGAGGGTTGGGGAGGGGTAGCTCTTTGTATTTGGCTTTAAGAGCCCCGTACGACAGTCAATCACCCAGGCATCCGGTAATGCCCAATGATCGTGTGCCGGAACAACAGATCCTGCTCCTGCGTACCCTGGGCGATGTTGTGCAGCACCAACGGTGTGCCATCGGCCAGTCGCCGATCCGACACGATGCCTACGTGCAGCAGGCCATTGCCATTGAGCTTCCACGCCACGATGTCACCAGCGGCATAGTCGTCTGCGAGTGTGCTGATCGGTAGTTCCCAGCCTTCGCGTTGGAACCAGCGCATCTGGTTGGGCACGCGGCGGTGGTCGATGTTCCGATCCGGCCGCGATAGCCCCCATAGCTGCGGATAGGCGGCGAAGGCACCGCGCATGTCGTCGTTGATGCGTTGCTGCAGGTCAATGCCCTGCGTGCGCAAGGCGCGGATCACCACATCGGTGCAGACGCCGCGATCAGGCGGCGGGTCGCCGTTGGGATAGCTCAGGGAGAGATACGCCGGATCGTAGCGGGTGGTGACCCCGATCTGCGCCCGTGCAGCGGTAACCAGCGGTGGCGAAACCGCAGCTGGGGCGGCTGGGACAGATTCGATTGCTGCTTGCGGCGGCGGGTTGGTCTGCGCGCTGTCCGCTTGCGGACGGCACGCGGCAAGCAGTGCGATGACCATCAGCAGCAGTGCTGATGATGGCCAAGGCCTCATGCAGCCGGTCCGTTGTTGTCCGGCGTGGGAGTGTTGTTGCCGCTGCCGTTTCTTCCGCGCGGACGATGGCGGCGCGGGCGGCGGCGCTGTTCGCCGCTGCGTTCGGGGCGGGGCGCTTCAGTGCGTGGCTCGGGTTTGGCTTCGGGCTTTGTCTCTGCTTTGGCTTCCACGCGCGGCTTGCGCGGCGGATGCTGACCCGGCACCGGAACCGGCACATCGCGGCCCGGCACCTGCACGATGCGCAGGTCTTCACTATCCAGTTGCAGTGCGGTGAGCTTGCCACCCCAGACTGCGCCGGTATCGATGGCGTGCACGCCCTGGGTGATGGTCAGGCCCAACGCCGACCAATGGCCGCAGACCATCTTCAGTTCACGCTCGACCCGGCCAGGTACTTCGAACCACGGGTACATGCCTTGCGGCTGGGTGCCCGGGGTGCCCTTGTCTTCCATGCCGATGCGCCCGCTTGGGGTGCAGTAACGCATGCGGGTGAAGATATTGATGATCGCGCGCGAGCGGTCGTAGCCGCTCAGGCCCGGCGACCATGCCGGCTTGTCGCCGTACATGTTGCGGAACAGTTTGCGGTAGCCGTTGCCGTGCAGTTGCAGCTCGACTTCGCGGGCGTGCTTCTCGGCCAGCGCCACGGTCCACTTCGGCGCCAGGCCGGCATGGAACATCATCCAGCCCAGCTCACGGTCCACGTGTGCCAACTTCTGCATGCGCAGCCATTCCAGCAGCACGTCGCGGTCCTCGGCCAGCACGATGCGCTGCAGGTCCGGATTGACCTTGCGCTGCTCCTCTTCACTGCGGGCGCCAATGGCCAGCAGTGACAGGTCGTGGTTGCCGAGCACGGTGACGCTGTGTTCGCGCAGCGAGTGCACAAGCCGCAATGTTTCCAGCGACTGGCCGCCACGGTTGACCAGGTCGCCGGCGAACCACAGTTTGTCTGCAGCCGGGTCGAAGTTGATCTTCTCCAGCAAACGCTGGGTAACGTCGTAGCAGCCTTGCAGGTCGCCAATTGCCCAGGTCGCCATCAGTGCAGCGTCCTTGGGATGGCGAGTACGAAAGGCGCGATCGGTGCGGCGAACTCGGTGCCGTCGTCGGCGATCATGTCGTAGTGGCCTTGCATGGTGCCACGCTCGGTACCGAGCATCACTCCGGAGGTGTAGCGGAATTCCTCGCCGGGGCGCAGCCGTGGCTGTTCGCCGACCACACCATCGCCATCGACGGTCTCGACCCGGCCTTCGCCGTCGGTGATGCGCCAATGGCGGCTGATCAGCCGCGCCGGCATGGTGCCGCGGTTGTGGATGCGGATCGTGTAGGCGAACGCAAAGCGGCCGTCTTCAGGGGCCGACTGGTCGTCGATGAAACGAGGCGAGACCTCGATCTCGATCGCGTAGTGGCGGGATTCTTCCATGGGAGGAGTGTAAGCAAAAGCAGGTGATCGGATTGCGTGTTTGCAGCGCTTATTCGTGCGGCAGGTTGGCAAGCCTGATGAAATCGGCAACTTCCAGCTGTTCGGCGCGGGCATCACTGCGCACACCGGCGGCTTCGAACTGGGCCTGGTCGATGACGCCGTTGAGGGCGTTGCGCAGGGTTTTGCGGCGCTGGCCGAAGGCGGCGCGGACCACGTCGGCAAAGCGCTTGCGGTCGTTGATGCCGATCGTGGCCGGGTCGCGCGGGATCAGCTGCACTACGGCCGAATCCACCTTCGGCGGCGGCCGGAATGCGCCTGGCGGCACCACGAACAAGGCGCGCACCTCGCAGAATGCCTGCAGCATCACGCTCAGCCGGCCGTAGACCTTGCTGCCGGGGCCGGCGGCCATGCGGTCGACCACTTCCTTCTGCAGCATGAAGGTCATGTCCGAGATCGCGGCGGCATGGTCCAGTGCGTGGAACAGGATCGGCGAGGAGATGTTGTAAGGCAGGTTACCGACCAGACGGATAGTGGAGCCGGCGGCCAGCTCGGTGAAGTTCACCCGCAGCACGTCGCTGTGGACGATGGTCAGCTCGCCCAGCGGCGCGGCGGCTTCGGTCAGCGGCACGATCAGGTCACGATCGAACTCGATGACCGTGAGCTTGGGGTGGCGGCGCAGCAGCGGGAAGGTGATGGCGCCCTGGCCCGGGCCGATCTCGACCAGGCGGTCGTCGCCCTTCGGGTCGACCGCCATGACGATCTTTTCGACGTAATACTTGTCCGCCAGGAAGTGCTGGCCGAGCTGCTTCTTGGCCGGGGCGGTGAAGCCCGTGCGCGGGGAATGATCTGAATTCATGTGCTGATTTTACGTTGTGCAGCCAGCTGCGCGCATAACGCTGTTGCCGCAAACAGGCTGGAGGGGTCGGCCACGCCTTTGCCGGCGAGGTCCAGGGCGGTGCCATGGTCCACCGCGACGCGCGGGTAGGGCAGGCCCAGGGTGATATTGGTGGCCTGTTCGAAGCCGCTGTACTTGAGCACCGGCAGGCCCTGGTCGTGGTACATCGCCAGCACCGCGTCGAAACCGGCCAGTTTGGCTGGCAGGAAGGCGGTATCGGCGGGTAGCGGACCGATCAGGTTCAGGCCTTCGCCACGCATCTGCTCGAGCAGCGGGATGATCAGGTCCAGCTCTTCACGGCCAAGATGGCCGTCTTCGCCGGCATGCGGATTGAGCCCGAGCACGGCGATGCGCGGCTGCGCCAGGCCGAAATCGCGGCGCAGGGCCGCAGCGGTGGTGCTGATGACCTTGCGCAGGCTGTCTGCCGTGATGGCGTCGGCGACGTCGCGCAGCGGCAGGTGGGTGGTGGCCAGGGCCACGCGCACGATGTCATTGGCCAGCATCATCACCACCTCGACGCCAGCCTGGTTGGCCAGCAGTTCGGTGGTGCCGCTATAGGCGATGCCGCCCTGGTTGATCACCGCCTTGTGCACCGGGCCGGTGACCACGCCATCAAGGCTGCCGTCCAGGCAGGCCTGGCCGGCGCCAAGCAGGGCATCGATCACTGCATGCGCATTGCGCGGGTCGGCCTGGCCGAACTGCGAGGGGCTGGCGTTGCGGACTTCACGCAGGCGCAGGTCGCCGGGGCGGCTGGCGGTGGCGTGTTCGGGGAGTAACTGCAGCGGCAGGTTCAGTGCGCTGGCGGCGGCCCGCAGGGTATCCGGGTCCGCAAACGCCAACAGCCGGCAGTCACTGCGCGGCTGTTGGGCAAGACGTATGCAAAGTTCCGGGCCGATCCCAGAGGGCTCGCCCGGAACCAGAGCGAGCTGGGCAGCCATGGATCAGGGCTTGGCCGGTGCTGCCGCCGGTGTACTGGCCGGCGTACTGGCTGAATCGGCATTGCCCTCGGCACGGTCACCGCTACGGAAGCTGACGTAGGCTTCGCCACGCAGTTCCTGCAGGTAACGGTTGTACTCGTCGTCCAGCTTGCGGCGGCCGATCTGTTCACGGACCTGGGCGCGCTTGTTGTTGTCGCTGACGTCGGTCTGACGGCTGGCCACGCGCTGCACGATGTGCCAGCCGGCGTCGGTGCGGAACGGGGTGCCTACGCCGTTGTCGGCCAGGCCTTCCACCTGCTTGCCGAAGTCCGGGCCAAACGCATCGGCCGGGAACCAGCCCAGATCACCGCCCTGACCGCGGCTGTTGGTGTCGTCGGAGGACTCCTTGGCCACGGCCTGGAAGTCGGCGCCACCAGCGATGCGCGCACGCAGGGTCTCGATCTTGGCCTTGGCCGCAGCATCGTCGACCTGGTCAGTGACGCGTACCAAGATGTGGCGAGCGTGGTACTCGGTGACCTTCTGGCCGCTGTCGCCAGCGCCGCCGGCATCACGGGTTTCCACCAGCTTGAGCAGCTGGAAGCCGCTCGGGCCACGGATCGGGCCCAGCACGTCGCCGGCCTTCATGGTCTTGATCTGGTTGGCGAACGCGCTGGGGATTTCGTCGGCACTGCGCCAGCCCAGGTCGCCGCCTTCCAGCGCGTTGGGGCTGTCCGAGTAACGGACAGCGGCAGCGGAGAAGTCCAGTTCGCCCTTGTCCAGCAGGTTTTTGACGCCATCGACCTTGCTCTGGCCAGTGGCGATCTGCTCGGCAGTCGCGCCTTCCGGCACGGCAATCAGGATGTGTGCCAGGTGGAACTGTGCGCCGCCGGCATTCTGCTGGGCCAGCGCGGCATCCACTTCGCCTTCGCTGACGCTGATACGGCTCTGCGCGAAGCTCTGGCGCAACCGCTGGGTGATGATTTCCTCGCGCACCGAGTTGCGGAAGTCGGAGAAGCCGATGCCGTCCTGGCTCAGACGCTGGCGCAGACCATCAACGCTGGTGCCGTTCTGCTGGGCGATGCTGCCGATGGCGTGGTTCAGTTCTTCATCGCTGATGCGGATACCGCTGCTTTCGGCACGAGCCACCTGCAGCTTGACCAGTACCAGTCGCTCCAGCACCTGACGTTCCAGCACCGATTCAGGCGGCAGCTGGGCTTCACGGCCGGCGTACTGGCCCTTGATGTTGGCGACCGCACGCTGCAGTTCGCTCTGCAGGATCACGCCCTCATCAACGACGGCGGCAATGCGATCCAGCGGTTGCGTCTGCTGTGCAACAGCCGGGGCGGCAACGCCGGAGAACGCCAGCAAGGTGGCGAGGACTGCAGGAAGGGTCTTGGTCATGGAATCTGGTTGGGATCGTAGTCGGCGTCGTTCGCCTCGATATTGCTGGGCGGAACGAGGTAGAGGTCGTCTCGGTTGTAGCCGAGAATAGCACGGCGCAAGGTGCGGTCCGTGTTCTGCCCGACCGAGCTCAGGCCCTTGAGCACGAACTCGATCTGGAACGAATTGTTGAGGTCACCTTCGCGGTTTTTGACGTAGCGGCGGGCCAATGCGCGCACTGCAAGACAGCAGCTGTCCCACTGCACACCGCCAATGATTTCCAGCGGCTTGCTGTCGAGCATGGAGTAGTAATAGCGCCCGACGATGCTCCAGCGGGGGTTGATCGGGTACAGGAAATTGAAGTCGGCCTGCTTGAGCTGCGCGGTGCCATCGCCGGGGTTGCCGCGGTAGCGGTAGCTCAGGTTGATCACGCCGTCGTCGGGCAGCAGGTAGCGTGCACGCACGCTGGCCAGGTCTTCCTTGCGGAACTTGGGATTCCACTGGTAGGTGGTGCCCAGGGTCCAGCGGTCGGTCAGGGCCCAATTGACGTCGGCCACCCAGGCGGACTTGCTTTCGCTCACCACCGGGTCGCCGGGGTTCACGGTGACCCGGGAGTCTTCGAAATAGCTGATCTGACCGATGCTGGCCGAGAGCTTTTCGCGACCGTCGGCCTGACGGATCAGGCGGGTGGTCAGCGCTGCGGTCAGCTGGTTGGCATCGTTCTGGCGGTCGGCGCCAGTGAAGCGCGAGTCGCGGAACAGCTGGCCCCAGCTGAAGGTGAAGGCGCGGGTGTCGAACAACGGCAGATCCGACTGGTCGCGGTACGGGGTGTTCAGGTAGAACAGCCGTGGTTCCAGCGTATTCAGGTACGACTTGCCGCCGAGTGTGGTCTCGCGGTCGAAGAACAGGCCCATGTCGATGCTGGCGATGGGCATGCTGCGGCTGGGCGAGGTATTGCCGCGCAGCTGTTCCGGAGTGGCGGTGGCCGGGTCGATGCCCGACGCACGCAACTGCTGGGCACGGATGCTGTCGGCCAGGCCGCGCTCCAGGTCATAGGCGGTATAGCGCCAGGCCAGGGTCGGGGTGATGTACCAGGCGGCGCCGCCCAACGGCATCGACACGTACGGTTTGATGTCCAGACGCGAGCCGCCGAACATCCGGGTGACATCCCCGGTGCGGATGTACTCGCCATCGGCATTGATCGCCTTCTGGCGGATGTCGTCATGGGTGAAGCGCACCGCTTCGGCATACACGCCGGCTTCAAACCAGTGGGCGAAGTTTTCATCCCAGGTGGCGAACAGGCGCGGCTGGCGGCTGTAAGGCAGGGATGATTCGGTCAGCGTGTAATCGGTCAGCTGCCATTCGTCGGCCATGATGCCGGCGGTCCATGCGCGGCCAGTGCCGTACAGGCCGGCCGTGCTCTGCAGGTTGGAGGCGGTGATGCCGTTCAACCGGTTGGCAAAATCTTCGACATAGCGCTCGTCGCTGACCCAGGCCAGGTTGGCGCGGGCCTGCCAGTTCTTGTCGATGTTGTGATAGCCGCCGTACGACAGAGCGCCGCGATCACGGTCGCGCAGTGAATCGTTCGGCATATAAGTGGTATCCAGCTGACCACGGCCGCCGGAGTACAGATAGCGGAACTCGTTGTCGAGCAGCAGCCCGCGCTTGCTCATGTAGCGCGGGGTCAGGGTGTCGTCGTAATTCGGCGCCAGATTGAAGTAAATCGGCTGCGCGTAATCAAAGCCATTACGCCCGGACATGCTCAGCTTTGGATAGAGCAGGCCGGTCATGCGGCGGTCGTCGATCGGGAACTTGAAGTAGGGCATGTACAGCACGGGCACCTTGCCCACGCGCAGCACCGCATTGCGGGCGGTGCCGAAACCTTCTTCATTGTCGACATCGATCTGCGGCGCTACCAGCTTCCAGACCGGCTGCGAGGGATCGCAGGTGGTATAGCTGGAGTGGTGCATCTGCCCGGTCGAGCCCTGCAGGTCGACGGAATCGGCCGAGCCGTTGCCGCGACGGGAAACCAGTTGGTAACGGATATCGCTGATCTTGTGCGAATCCGTTTCCTGATTGCCTTCGGCGCGCTCGGCCACCATCCGGATCGACGAGTCTGAATAACGGACATTGCCCTCGGCGATGTAATTGCCACTTTCGGTGTCCATGCGCAGCGTATCGGCGCCCATGAACTGGTCGCCACGCTTGAGCAGCACATTGCCTTGGTATTGCGGGATGGTGCTGGTACCGGTGAGCTCGTTGCCTTCGATGTTGGTAGGCAATTGCTCGCGATTGGCCGCCGCAACGGGGTCCGCCGGTGGTGCCTCGTCGAAGGCGGGCAAGACGTCGGTGGCCGGGCACAGGCCCCAGTTGGCCGGCTTCTCGTCGGCCCAGGCGGGCAGGCAGATGGCAATGCCCAAGGGCAGGGGAAGCAGGCGGAGAGCTTTGCGCACGCGGTTCGCATTCGGGGGAAAACGGTCGCTAGCTTGCCGCATCGCCTGCATGGGGGCAATGAAAGCCTGCCGGATGGGCCGGGCAGGGTTCATCCATCAACGGCTTGCGAGCAGTTCCTGGACATGCGCGACGCTGCATTCGCGCAGGGCCTGCAGGTCGTAGCCGCCCTCCAGCATGGATACCACGCGGCCGCTGCCATGGCGTTCGGCGAGCTTGACCAGCTCGGCGGTCAGCCAGCCGAAGTCCTCGGTTTCGACCATCAGATCGGCCTGTGGGTCGCGCATGTGGGCATCGAAACCTGCCGAAATGAACAGCAACTGCGGCCGGAAGGCCTCGATCTGCGGAAGCATCTCGTCGGCCCAAGTGTTGCGGAAGCGGAAGCCGCCGCTGCCCGGCGGCAGCAGGATGTTGCAGATATTGCCTACCCCGCGCTCGCGCATATTGCCCGAGTATGGGAACAGGCCCGACTGGTGGGTGCTGTAGTAGGCGATCTTGGGCTCGGTTTCGAAGATGGCCTGGGTGCCATTGCCGTGGTGTACGTCGAAATCGACGATGGCGATGCGCTCCAGGCCGTATTTGTCGCGGGCGTAGGCCGCGGCCACGGCGATGTTGTTGAACAGGCAGAAGCCCATCGCGGTATCGGCGGTGGCGTGGTGGCCGGGCGGGCGCACCGCACAGAATACGTGCTTGTTACCTTCTTCCAGCATCACCGCATCGACCGCAGCGACGCCGGCACCGGCCGCATGCAGGGCAGCGCTGGCCGAGCCGGGCGAGCTGAAGGTATCCAGATCGATGCGCCGCAGTGGCGCGGTCTGCACCTGCAGCACTGCGTCGATCAGTTCGCGGGTATGCACCCGGGCCAGTTCGCCGAGCTTGGCTGGCGGCGCGTTGCGCCACTCCAGCTGGTCCGGGAACTCGGCGCGCAGGGCTGAGATGACGGCGTGTAAGCGCTCCGGCGACTCGGGGTGATCGATGCCGGGATCATGTTCAAGGCAGGCAGGGTGGGTGAATACCAGCATGGCCGCACTGTAACCGTCGACGCCGCGCAGTGCGCGGCGCCGTATGGGAGGGGAGGATCAGCCGTGACGGCGTTCGTGGTTCCACAGTACTTCGCCATGGCCACCGGCCCGGGCAAGTACGCGGGACAACACGAACAGCAGGTCGGACAGGCGGTTCAGATAGCGCACCGCTTCGGCACGGATGTCTTCGACACGGGCCAGTGCCACGGTTTCACGCTCGGCACGGCGGACGATGGTGCGGGCCAGATGGCAACGCGCCGCGCCCTCGCCGCCAGCTGGCAGGATGAAATCCTTCAGCGGCGGCAGGTCATCGTTATAGCGGTCCAGGTGCTGCTCCAGCGCGTCGATGTCGGCGCCATGGATGGCGGCGTGGCCGGGGATGCACAGTTCGCCACCGAGGTCGAACAACTGGTGCTGGATGGTGGTCAGCAGCGTGCGCACGTCCTCGGGCAGGTCAACGGCCAACAGCACGCCGATGGCCGAATTGGCCTCGTCGATGGTGCCGTAAGCGTTGACCCGCAGCGAATCCTTGCCGATACGGCTGCCATCACCCAGACCGGTGCTGCCATCGTCGCCGGTGCGGGTGTAGATCTTGGAGAGGCGGTTACCCATTGCTCAGCGCGCCCTTAGTGGGCAACGCGGCCAGCGGCCGGCTGCTTGCTGACGGCTTCAGCCATAACCTGTACCAGCGCGGCAGCACCGATGTACATGGCAGCGCTCTGCATGTAGGGCAGCAGCCAGTCGCTGTAGTTTTTGGCCCAGCCAGCGAAGGTCGGCTCGGCGACCGATGCGCTGATCCAGTAGAAGCTGCCCTGCGCGATCAGGTGGCACAGCGCGACCGAACCGATCACGGTGGCGGCCAGCATGCCCAGCGACTTGAGGCTGGCGCTGCGGTAGTAGCGACGCAGCAGCATGCCGCCGGTCCACATCGCGAAGTAGGCCGGGATCAGCATCCAGTAAGCAGCCGAGACGCAGTAGTGCTGCCAGAAGCTCATGCCCTGGTTGGAGATCACCACCCAGTCAACCACAACAGCCAGGCCCATCAGCAGCGGGAACGCCCAGCGGGTCCAGTTGCGCAGGTAGAAACCGCCAATGAAGAACACCGCCCACGAAGCATCCGGGATCGGTGCGAAGTGGTTGAGGCGGGTGCCGGCCATCAGCAGCACGAGCAGGGACAGGATGATGGCGCGTTGAGCGTTGGCGGTCATGGTGGCGATTTCCGTTAATCAGACCGCCATTCTAGCCGCAGTGGGGGTGAACCGGCGGTTGCACTGCGGCAAGGCGGCGGCGACCGGGCGGGTGCAGCCCCGTTATCATTGGCCCATGAGCAAGAACCATGACGTAGTGATCGTCGGTGGTGGGCTGGTTGGTGCCAGCCTGGCCATCGCATTGGACCGGCTGGGGCTGGATGTGGGCCTGGTCGAGGCGACCCCGGGCGGCGCGCTGCCGGCGGTATTCGACCAACGCAACCTCAGCTTTGCCGCAGCCACGATCAATGCGCTGACCGCGCTGGGGGTGATGCAGAAACTGAGCAACCCCGGCGGCCCGATCCGCCGCATCCATGTCAGCCGCGCCGGTGATTTCGGCAGGGTGCTGATGCAGGCCGCCGATTACGGCCGCGAGGCGTTCGGCCAGGTGGTGGTGGCGCGCGACTTTGGTGAGGCGCTGGAAGCCCGTCTGGGTGAACTGCAGCAGCTGACCCGCTACCGCCCGGCGAAGTTCGTTGGTTTGGGTGCGAGCAGCGACGGTCGCCGCGAAGTATTGATTGCCGACGACAGCGGCGAGCAGCGCCTGCAGGCGCGGCTGGTGGTTGGCGCCGACGGCACCCGCAGCGCGGTTCGGCAGGCGTTGGGTATCGACGTCAGCGAACACGATTACCAGCAGACCCTGTTTGTGGCGCGGCTGCGTGCGGCCAAGGTACCGGACGGCTGCGCCTATGAGCGCTTCACCGATACCGGCCCGACCGCGTTGCTGCCGCGTGGCGACCGCCATTACGGCGTGGTCCATGGCGTCGCCCGCGCCGAGGCGGATGCGGTGATGGCGCTGGATGACGCGGCGTGGCTGGCGCGGCTGCAGGATGCCGTGGGTTGGCGCGCCGGGCGGCTGCTGGAAAGCGGCCCGCGCAGCGCCTACCCGTTGATCCAGGTACTGGCGCAGAAGTTGGTTGGCGAGCGCGCGCTGTTGCTGGGCAATGCCGCGCAGACCATCCACCCGTTGGGTGCGCAGGGTTTCAACCTGGGCTTGCGCGATGCGCTGACCCTGGCCGAGTTGATTGGTGACGCGGCCCAGGACCCGGGCAGTGAGGATCTGTTGCAAGCCTATGTGGCGCGGCGTGGCCCGGACCGCGAGCAGACGCTGGCGTTCTCCGATGGGCTTGCCCGTTTGACCAGCAATGCGACGCCGCTGATACGGCCGCTGCGCAGCCTGGGTTTTGTTGCCGCGGCGCAGGCCCCGGCGGTGCAGTCCTTCCTGGTTGGCGGAGCGATGGGCTTCCGTGGCCAGGTGCCTGAGTTGTGCAGGAGTGAGGCGCGATGAGCCGGCGCGGACAGTGGGATGCGGTAATCGTCGGCGGTGGCGTGGTTGGCGCGGCGTGTGCGCTGGCGCTGGCCGGGGAAGGTCTGCAGGTAGCAATGGTGGAAGGCCGCGAGCCGCCGCCGTGGTCGCCACAGAAGCCGGACCTGCGGGTATTCGCGTTTGCTGCCGATAACGCCGCCCTGCTGGAATCGCTGGGCGTGTGGAAACAGGTAGATCAGGCCCGCGCCCGTGCGTACCGACGCATGCGGGTGTGGGATGCAGGTGGTGGTGGCGATCTGACATTTGATGCCGACACGCTGGGCCGGCGCGAGCTGGGCTGGATCGTCGAGAACGGCCTGCTGGTGGATCGGCTGTGGGCGGCGTTGCCGGCTGCGGGCGTGCAGCTGTATTGCCCGGCGCGGGTGGAAGCGATGGAGCAGGACGCGCAGGGCGTGCGCCTGCGCCTGGATGATGGCCGCCGCGTGGAGGCATCAATCGCGATTGCTGCCGATGGTGCCGAATCCACCCTGCGCAGCTTGGCAGGGTTGGAAGTCAGCCGGCATGACTACGGCCAGCGCGGCGTGGTCGCCTATGTGGACAGCGTGTTGCCGAACGAAGACACCGCCTGGCAGCGCTTCCTCGATACCGGTCCGTTGGCGGTGCTGCCGTTCGAGCGCAACCGCAGTTCCATCGTCTGGACCCTGCCTGATGCCGAAGCCGAGCGCGTGCTGGCCTTGGATGAGGACAGTTTCAATCGCGAGCTGACCAATGCGTTTGCGGGGCGTCTGGGTGACATGCGTTTGGTCTCAGCGCGCGCGGCGTTCCCGCTGCGCCGGCAATTGGCTAGCGCATATGTCGCCGGGCGCGTGCTGACCTTGGGCGATGCGGCGCACGTGGTGCATCCGCTGGCCGGGCAGGGTGTGAACCTGGGCCTGCGCGATGTGGCCGGCCTGCGTGATCTTGTGCGCGAAGCCAAGCAGCGCCGGCAGGATTGGAGTTCTCCGCACCGCCTGCAGCGCTGGGCACGTACCCGTCGCAGCGAGAACACGGTAGCCGCTTACAGTTTCGATGCGATCAACAAGGTGTTCTCCAACGACGAGATGCACCTGACCTTGGCGCGTGGCGCGCTATTGGGTCTAGCGGGAAAAATGCCGCCACTGATGTCGATGTTCTGGAAGCGCGCATCAGGCCTGTAGGTAATGTAGTGCCGAGCCATGCTCGGCAGAGGCTTTACCAGCAATGCCAATGTAGTGCCGAGCCATGCTCGGCAGGTGCTCTATCGGTAATGCCCCAGCCGAGCATGGCTCGGCACTACAGATGAAGCCCCAGCCGAGCATGGCTCGGCACTACAGGTGACGCGTCAGCGCAACCAGCCTGCCAGCTGCTCACGCGACAACTTGCCGCGACGCGCTGTATCCAAAGCATTGAACTCATCAGCCAGGGCCGGATTGGCCTGTGCTTCCTCGCGGCTGATGAAGCCATCACCATCCACATCCATCGCGGCGAAGTCGATGTGGTAATTGCCGATCACGCTGTCCGGCTGGATTGAACGGACGGTGACCTGCGCCTGATCGGTAGGCATCAGGATCTGCGTGGAATGGGTGACCTTGCCGGTAGCCAACGACTGTTCGCGGACATGTACTGGCGCCTCCACCAGTGGCGCTGTCACCGCGCCTTGGGATGGCGCGGTTTGAGCGTGCAGCGTGGCAAATGGCAGTGCGCTGAACAACAGCAGGGCAAGGCGGGGGGCTGTAGACACGGGGGCCTCTTGGTCAGGAATAAATCGCCGGGATGATGACCCCCTCTTGCCGCTTACTTCTTCAGCCAACCTTCCAGTTGGGCCTTGCTCAGGCGGCCTCGGTGCTGGGTGTCGATGGCGTTGAATTCGCGTTCAAGGGTTGGGTCGGCTTTGGCTTCCTCGCGGCTGATATAGCCGTCGTGGTTGCGGTCCAGCTTGGCGAAGTCGATATGGTAATCGCCCTTGATGGAGTTCGGCTCCTCGGAGGTGATGGTAACCGGGGTGCCGTTCTCATCCAATGTGACCTTTCCGGTTTGCTGGGCGAAAGCCGGTGCAATGGCTGTACAAAGCAACAGCGCAGGCAGCAGGCGGAGCATGTTCATCTTGTTTCTCCTTCCTCGCGGTGATGACGTATCGCCGAGGCAATGCTCTTCCCTGCAAAGTTAACTGTTGCTCAAAAAAACATGCAGACACTGCAATCGTTGCTGAGGGTTCAGCCCGGGATGAACGGAAAAACCAGTTTCAACAGGCCTTTCAAGCCACCTTCGGCGGTAGAGCTGATCGCCTTCGCGCCCAGGCTGTTGAGCGCACGGCGCAGATCGTCCCAGCGCAGCTGGGTGACATCCTTCTTCAGCAGGTCGGCGACTTCTTCCGAGGCCGGGGCCAGCTTCTTCAAGGCATCCAGCGTGGCCTGCGGATCGGGCTGCAGGTAATTCCAGCGTTCAGCGATGTTGAGCAAGGTGTCGAAGCGCACCGCCACCACTTCGCGGTTGCGCTCATAGACCGGGATCGCACCGACATCGAGGATGGCCTGCTCGAAGCGCTGGGCATCGTCGGGGTGCTCGATGCGGACCGCGAGAAAACCTTCCTTGCGACTGCGCTCGCTGACGTGCTTTGCGCCGGAGCGCAGATTGGCCTCGGTAAGCACCGCGGCGACGATGCGCTGCAGGGCGGCCTCACCTTCTTCCGGTACCAGCGCCCGCCAACGCGCATAGCCATCGCGACGCAGGCCCTTGACCTTGGCCGGAGTGACCCGCAGCTGCAGGGCAACGGTGGCATTGGAATCGCTGCGATTGATAGCGCCATCGCGTTCGATCAACACGAAGATCAGCAGTTCAAGATCACGCTTGGTCAGTGACTGGAAACCCTGCATCAGAGTCAGGCGCAGAAACTCATTGCCGAAGCCGGCCGGGTCCTTCAGTTCGATGCTGTGCATTGCGGTTCCTCCCATGAGCTACAGCATGCCTGATATGGATTGCAGCAGCTGAGACTGGATCAGCGTTCGGCTGAAGGCTGCAAGCCGTATTCTCGGCCTGGACGGTCGGCCTGGAAGGTTTCCACCGCGCCACGGTCCTGCAGGGTGACGAAGACCTGGCGCCCATCGCTGCCGCCAAAGGCGAGATTACTGGGCTTGCGGCCCTTGAGCGGCACCTCGCGCAGCAGCTTGCCTTCGGGCGAGACCACCGCGATCACACCGGCATCGTAGCGGGCGATATAGAGATTGCCGTCGGCATCGCAGCGCATGCCGTCCATGCCATGGTCATCGAAACGGATCAGCAGTCGCTTGTTGGTGATGCTGCCGTCGGCAGCACGGTCGTAAACCCAGACATTGCGCTGCACGCTTTCGTTGACGTACAGGCGCTGGCCGTCGGGACTGACCTCGATGCCATTGCTGGTGCCCATGCCGGATTCGAGCAGATGTACGCTGCCGTCGCGGTCGATGCGCCATAGCTGGCCATCATCAACCTTTGCCCAGTTGGGATCGCTGGCGTAGAGGGTGCCATCCGGGGCAAGGGCGATATCGTTGGGCTGGTGCGCATCGGGCAGGTGCGCGAAAACGCTGACGCTGGTTGAGCCTGGTGCCACGCGCAGGATGTTGTGACGCGGGTAATCGGCGATATACATCGTGCCATCGCTGCCGAAACGGATGCCGTTGCCGATGCTGCCTTCGGGCAGAGTGAGGAAAAGCGTTGCCTTGCCGGTTTCGTCAACGCGGCCGATGGTGCCGTCCTTGCCGATGTTCACCACGTACAGCGCGCCATCCGGGCCGGTCGCCGGGCCTTCGATGCCGGTGGTGAAGGTGCCGTCGCTGACGTGGTCGCGGACGATGAAGTTGTCGGCGGCCAAAGCAGTGCTGCTCAGGGTGATGAGCGCGAAGGCGGCGTTGCAGGCAAGGCTGATCTGGCGGGCGATGGCGGCGACTTCCGTGTTGGTGGAAGCGCGAGTGTGCCAGAGGCTTGGGGTGGAGCGGAGTGTGGTTGCTTGGGCAACCATGGAGGCGGGGTATGTAGTGCCGAGCCATGCTCGGCAGAGGCTTTACCAGCGCAATGAAATGTAGTGCCGAGCCATGCTCGGCAGAGGTTTTAACCGTAATGCCCAGTCACATATAAACAAAAGAAGCTGCCCACGATAGCAAAAATGTATATATCGGTGGT
>NZ_JBRREK010000047.1:0-37431 GCF_056760235.1 Stenotrophomonas sp. STEN018 | reverse complement strand
GCCATGCTCGGCAGAGGCTCTACTGGTAAGGCCTCTGCCGAGCATGGCTCGGCACTACAGGTTCGGCTCTACCGGTGAAGCCTCTGCCGAGCATGGCTCGGCACTACAGATTCGGTTTTACTGGTAAGGCCCCTGCCGAGCATGGCTCGGCACTACGCGCTTTTCAGCGCTGCTTGCGGCTGTTCCAGCTGGCCAGAAATACTGCCGTCGCCGAGGCCACATTCAAGCTCTCCACCGCGCCGCTACCCGGAATCGACAGACGCAGATCACAGCTCTGGGCGAAGTCACGGTCCATGCCCTCGCTCTCGGCACCCATCACGTACACCATGCGGTCCGGCAGCTCGGTGCTGAAGACGTTGTCGCCGTCGGCCACCAAAGTCGCAGCCAAGCCGAAACCAGCGTCACGCAGCTGCGCAACGGCCTGCGGCAAGGCCGGCAGGCGCACCAGCGGGACCGACTCAGCGCCGCCTTCGGCCACGCGCGCGGCTGCGCCGGACAGGGCCAGCGTCGAGTCAGCCGGCAACAGTATCCCCTTGACTCCAAAGTGCGCGGCCGAGCGCAGGATGGCGCCGAAATTATGCGGGTTGCCCACGCCATCCAGCCACAGGGCCAGCGCAGGGCCGTCCTGCAACGAGGCCAGCCAGGTCGCCAACGGCAGCGGCTCCTGCTTCTGCACGTCGGCCACCAGGCCTTCGTGGTGGGTGGTGGCGGCCAGCTTGTTGAGGTCGCCATCGCCGACCACGCGGTAACCCACGCGGTTGGCCACACACCACTTCAACACCGGCTGCAGGCGCGGGATCATGTCCTCGGCCAGATACAGCTTACGCAGCGCCTGCGGGCGCTTGGCAAACATCGCCTGCACGGCATTGACGCCGTACAGACGCATTTCATCACCGCCGCGTACCGGGACACCGTCGCCTTCACGTGCGGCCGAGGGTGCAGCCGGAATTGCGCGGGGGGGCCGCGAGGAAGGGCGACGGTTGTTCCAGGGATTGCTCACAGCGGTTCCTTTGAATTACTTGTTGCTACGCCAGAAATCGGCATTTTTGATGCCCAATGCATCGGGGTCGAAGACCGGGTCCAGGCCCATCTTCTTCTGCCGCTCATAGTCGGTCAGTGCAAGCATGGCAGGCTTTTGCAGGATCAGGATGGCAACCACGTTCAGCCAAGCCATCAAGCCCACGCCGATGTCACCCAGCGCCCAGGCCATTTTCGCATTGTGGTAGGCGCCAAACACCACCATCGCCATGATGCCCACGCGCAACACCAGCATCGCGGCCGGGTGGGTGCGGTTGCTGCCAGCCAGATAGGTCAGGTTGGTTTCGGCCATGTAGTAATAGGCCATGATCGTGGTGAAGGCGAAGAAGAACAGCGCCAGCGCCACAAAACCTGCACCCCAACCCGGCAACACCGACTCCACCGCTGCCTGGGTGAACAGAGCACCTTCGGAAGGCTGCACGCCGGGCACGCCGGTAATGATGGCTTCCAGCTTGGTCACGCCACCTTCGGTGACTTCACGGAACACGTTGTACATGCCGGTGGACAGCACCAGGAAGGCGGTCGAGGTGCAGACCAGCATGGTGTCGAAATAGATCGCAAAAGCCTGCACGTAGCCCTGCTTGGCCGGGTGCGAGACCTCGGCAGCAGCAGCGGCGTGCGGGCCGGTGCCCTGGCCGGCTTCGTTGGCGTAGATACCGCGCTTCACGCCCCAGGCAATCGCCTGGCCGATGATGCCACCGAAGGCCGCATGCGCACCGAAGGCGCTGGAGAAGATGTCCGAGAACATCGCCGGCACCTTGCTGGCATTGAGCATCATCACCACGATCGCCATCAGGATGAAGCCCAGCGCCATGAACGGCACGATCACTTCGGCGAAGCTGGCAATGCGCTTGACGCCGCCGAAGATGATGATGCCCAGCAGCACTGCCACCGTCAGGCCAATCCACAACTTCATGCTGCCCGCACCACCCACCGAGGCGCAGGCATCAGCGCCGGTGCACAGCACGTTGACTGCGCTGTCGGCGATGGCATTGGCCTGTACGCCCGGCAGCAGGAAGCCGGCGGCAATGACTGTGGCAACGGCAAACGCGGTGGCGTACCACTTAACGCCCATCGCTTTTTCAATGTAGTAAGCCGGGCCACCGCGATAACGGCCTTCGGCATCCTTGGTCTTGTAGATCTGTGCCAGCGTCGATTCCACGTAGGAAGTGGCGGCGCCGAGGAAGCCCATCACCCACATCCAGAAGATCGCACCGGGGCCGCCGTAGGCAATGGCCGTGGCCACGCCGGCGATGTTGCCGATACCCATGCGGCCAGCCATCGACATGGCCAAGGCCTGGAACGAGGACACACCGGCATCGGACTTCTCGCCGCGTACGGTGAGCCGGCACATCTCGGCAAACCCCCGGATCTGCATGAAGCGGGTGCGCACACTGAACCACAGACCCGCACCCAGACACATGAAGATGAGCGCGTTACTCCAGATGATGCCGTTGATCGTTTCGACGATGGATTCCACGTAATTCCCCGGAAAGCTGAAAGGTAGCCAAAGCCCGGAATCCCGGGGCTGGCCGATTTTTCCACGATTAAGCTTGGATGTGCAGAGCCTTTACGCCAGTTTCAGCAAAGTCCTGATACGTGCGAAGCAACGCATATCGTGCAACTGCCCATCCTTGAACACCGATTGACGCTCGGTGCCTTCCTCCGCGAATCCATTCTTGAGCAACACCTGTGCCGATGCCGGGTTGCCGGCCATCACCTGTGCGGACAACCGTGCCAGCTCCAGGGTATCCATCACCCACGGCACGTAGGCAGCGACCACGGCAGTCATGATGCCCTGCCCCCAGTACCGCCGGCCCAGCCAATAACCCAGCGACGCCGAATAACGGCGCTCGGCCTTGCCCTGGGTGACCCCGATGCCGCCGCAGGCCTGTCCATCAATCACCAGTGCGAACACCTGCCCCCGCAGGTCCAGCACCTGTCCACCCAGAAACGCCTCGCCATCGGCACGGGTATACGGATAGGGAAAGCGCGTGCTCAGCCCCCGTGATACCGCCGCGTCGTTGGCATGCTCAAGCAGCGCGTCCAGGTCCCCTGCTTGCCAGGGGCGCAACTGGACGCGGCCGCCGAGCAGCGGCTCACGCATGGCCGCCAACCGCTGGCGTCTCGCGCTCGAGCTTTTCCAGCGCGTTGGCCACGGTTTCCGGCGACTTGGTATACGGCGCCAGCAAGGCATAGAACGCCGGCACCACGAACAGCGACAGGAAGGTGGACACGCTGACGCCGAAGATCACCACGATGCCGATGGTGGCGCGGCTGGCCGAACCGGGGCCACCGGCCACGACCAGCGGAATCGCACCAACCACGGTGGCGATCGAGGTCATCAGGATCGGCCGCAGGCGCACCATCGATGACTCGACGATGGCCTGATGCACATTGCGGCCTTCATCGCGCAGCTGGTTGGCGAACTCGACGATCAGGATGCCGTTCTTCGCTGCCAGGCCCACCAGCATGACGATGCCGATCTGGCTGAACAGGTTGAGCGTGCCGCCGCTGAGGTACAGGCCAACAAACGCGCCGAGCACGCCCAAGGGCACGGTCAGCATGATCACCAGCGGATGGATGAAGCTCTCGAACTGCGCCGCCAGCACCAGGTAGACCACCAGCAAGGCCATCGCAAAGGTCAGCAATACCGCGCTGCCTGCACTCTGGTACTCGCGCGATTCCCCCTTCCAGTCGATCTGCGCGTAATCCGGCAGTTCTTCGGCGGCAACCTGCTTGGCCCAGTCTATGGTTTCGCCCAGCGTGTGACCGGGAGCGACGTTGGCACTGATGGTGATCGAGCGCAGGCGGTTGAAGCGGTTGAGGCTACCGGCCTCGGCCACTTCACTGAGCGTGACCAGGTTGGACAGCGGTACCAGTTCACCCGAGCGCGCACGCACCTGGATCGCCGACAGGTCAGCCGGGGAGGTGCGGCCTTCGCGGCCGGCCTGCACCAGCACGTCGTACTCCTCGCCGTTGTCGACGAAGGTGGTGACGCGGCGCGAGCCCATCATGGTTTCCAGCGCGCGGCCGATGTCGGTGACCGAGATGCCCAGATCAGCCGCACGCTGGCGGTCGATGTTGACCCGCATCTGCGGCCGGGTTTCCTTGTAGTCCGAATCCGCGCCGACCAGGCCGGGGTAATCGGCCATGCGCTCCAGCAGGCGATCACGCCACTGCGCGATTTCCGCGTACTCCGGGCCGCCGAGCACGACCTGGAACGGCTGGCCCATGCTGCGCACCAGGCCACCACCAACCATGGTGCGCACGCGCACACCGCTGAGGTCGTTCAGTTCTTTCTGCAGGTCGTTGGCCACATCCACCGTGGCCTCGCTGCGGTTGCGCCAAGGCTGCAGGAATACGCTCATGCGGCCGGTATGCATTTCCTCGCTGTTGCCCCAACCGCCGGGCACGCGCGGATTGGCGCGGACGATGGGTTCTTCGGGGCCGACGAAGCGCGAGACGATCTTCTCGACCTGCTGCACCTGCGCCACGGTGTAGTCGTAGCCCGCGCCTTCCGGGCCGTCGATCATGATCTGGAACGAGCCACGGTCTTCGGCCGGTGCGAGTTCCGATGGAATCAGTTTGAACAGGCCCCAGCTGGCGCCGAGCGCGCCCAGCATCACCAAGCCGAAGATCCAGCTGCGTTGCACATGGCGATCCAGCACCCGCCCATAAGCCGCCGACAAGCGCGCCAACTGGCGATTGATGAAGCCATGCAGACGGCTGACCTTCTGCTCGCTATGCGGCTTGAGCAGCTTGGAGGCCATCATCGGCGTCAGCGTCAGCGCGACGAAGGCAGACAAAGCCACTGCCGCTGCGAGCGCTACCGCCAGCTCGCGGAACAGGCGGCCGGTATTGCCTTCAAGGAAACCGACCGGCAGGAATACCGCCACCAGCACCGCGGTGGTCGCGATCACCGCGAACGCCACCTGCGCGGTACCGCGCTTGGCGGCCACCAGCGGCGGCTCGCCCAGATCGATGCGGCGCTGCACGTTCTCGACCACGACGATGGCGTCATCCACCACCAGGCCAATACACAAGACCAGCGCCAACAGCGTGAACAGGTTGATCGAGAAGCCGAAGGCGAACAGCGCGATGAAGGCAGCGACCAGACACACCGGCACCGTCACCGCTGGAATCACTGCCGCACGCAAGCTGCCCAGGAACAGCCAGATCACGATCAACACCAGGATCATCGCTTCAACCAAGGTGGCGTAAACGCGCTCCACGGCAGCTTCAATGAAGGTGGTGTTGTCGAAGGCAACGAAGATCTGCGTGCCCTTGGGCAGGGTCAGGGCGATGCGTTCGGCTTCGGCGCGGGTATCGCGCGCCACGTCCAGTGCATTGGCAGTGGATGTCTTGACGATACCCAGGCCGATGCCTGGTTCGCCGTTGCTGCGGAAATAGGCGCGACGCTCGGACGAGGCCAGTTCGACCTTGGCCACGTCGCCCAAGCGCACCACATAGCCGTCATTGCCCTTGCCCAACGGGATGCTGGCAAAGTCAGCAGGTGCCACGTAGCTGCGCTCCACGCGCAGGGTGAAATCGCGGTCAGCCGATTCAATGCGGCCGGCTGGCAGTTCCACGTTCTCGCTGCGCAACGCGGCTTCCACTTCGTTGACGGTCAGTCCACGCGCAGCCAGCTGGTCGCGGTCCAGCCACACCCGCATCGCATAGCGCTGGCGGCCACCGATGCGGACCTGGGCTACGCCGTCGATGCTGGAAAAACGGTCCACGACATAGCGGTCGGCGTAATCGCTGAGCTCCAGCGTATCCATCACCGAGGACGACATGTTGAACCAGATGATCGGGTCGGCATCGCTCTCGACCTTGGCGATTTCCGGCGGCCGCGCTTCTTCCGGCATGCGGTCGGCAACACGGCTGACCGCATCGCGCACGTCATTAGCCGCAGCTTCGATGTCGCGGTTGGCGTTGAACTCGATGCTGACCGAGGCACGGCCATTGGTGCTGCGTGCATTGATGGTATCGATGCCTTCGATACCGGCCAGCGCATCTTCCAGCACCTGGGTGACCCGGCTTTCGATCACCGCTGCCGAGGCGCCGGTGTAGTCCACTGACACTGACACGATGGGCGGATCAATCGCTGGCAGCTCGCGCAGGGTCAGACGGGTGAACGACATGATGCCCAGCACCAGCAGCAACAGGCTCATCACCACGGCCAGTACCGGCCGCTTGATCGAAAGATCGGACAGCTTCATCCTGCGGTCGCCAGCTTGGCCGGTGCGGCAACCTCGGCCGGCTTCAGCGGCGTGGCCGCGTCGGCGGCCTTGGCCGGCTTGTCATCCTGGATGCGGATGCCCGGGCGCAGCTTGCCGGTGCCATCGACCACGATGCGATCACCCGCCTTCAGCCCTTCGACAATTTCCACCACACCGGCGCGGCGGGTGCCGGCCTTGATATCGGCGCGCTCGACGCTTTCATCCTGCTTGACCCGGAACACGTAGGAGTCGCGACCGACCTGCACCACCGCAATCTCCGGGATCACCAGCGCATCGCGCTCGGGGCGGTACAGGCGCACGTCGAGCAACATGCCCGGGCGCAGCGCGTGATCGGCATTGTCGAAATCGGCGCGCACGGTGATCGCGCGGCTGCCCGGATCAACCCGAGCGTCGATGGTGCTGACCGTGCCTTCAAAGGTTCGGCCCGGGTAGGCGATGCTGCTGCCACTGACCTTGTCGCCGTTCTGCAGCGAGGACAGCTGCGCTTCCGGCACCTGGAAATCGACGTGCATGCGCGAGATGTCATCCAGCGTGGCGATCGCGGTGGTCGGGGTGACCAGCGAACCCGGGCTGACCTGACGGATACCCAGTACGCCAGCGAATGGCGCGCGCACGCTGCGATCACCGATATCGGCTCGCATCTGCTGCACGCGGGCTTCGGCGGCGTCACGGATCGATTGCTGTGTATCCAGGGTCGAATGCGCTACCAGCTGCTGGGCTGCCAGTTCACGCTGGCGCTTGTAGAGCCGGTCGGCCTCGGCGAAGGTCGCCTGGGCCTGGGCAAGTGCGGCCTGCTGGGCCTGGCCGCGCAGGGTCACCAGCGGCGCACCGGTAGCGACCTGCTGGCCGCTTTCGAAATGCACCTTGTCGATGATCTCGCTGACCTTGGCGGTGACGATGATGGATTCGCGCGCCTTGGCAGTGCCGTTGGCCTGCAGCGTATCGCTCCACGGGGAGGTTTCAACGACCTGGGTGGTGACCAGCACCGCGCCGGCGGCCTGCCGTGGCGCCTCGGCGTTCTTGCGGTTGCATCCGGCCAACGCCAGCGCCAAGACAGTGCCACCCGCAACGGTGACGGCAAATCGCCCGAACATACGCAGTCCCATCTGATACACGATCAAGCAGTCTAGCGGTGCCAGATGACGGCCGGATGTGCCGTTAGGGGGGGAGCACCCCCATTGTGGGATTGCCGTTCGTTTGTAGGAGCGGCGTCAGCCGCGAAGCTCGTAGCGCCCGAAAGGCCGAAAAGCTCACCCCTCCCCAACCCTCCCCTCCGCCTTCGGCGCAAGGGAGGGGGCGAAGCTGCAATTGCGGATGAATCCAGGGCTGACGGTGCGGTGGCTTCGCGGCTTATGCCGCTCCCACAACCCCAACCCACAGTTCCGTCCTATCAGCGCAACGCCTGCAACACCTGCTCGACCATCACCGGCACGCTGTCGGTATCAGCCCGCAGGTGCAGTTCCGGGGCCTCAGGCGCTTCATACGGCGAATCGATGCCGGTGAAGTTGGGAATCTGCCCGGCGCGGGCCTTGCGGTACAGGCCCTTCACATCGCGCGCTTCGGCCACCGCCAACGGCACATCGACGAATACCTCGATGAACTCGCCATCCTCGAAACGCTCACGCGCCATCTGCCGTTCCGCACGGAACGGCGAGATGAAGCTGACCAGCACCACCAAGCCGGCATCGGCCATCAGTCGTGCCACTTCGGCAACGCGGCGGATGTTTTCCACGCGGTCCTCGTCGGTGAAGCCCAGATCCCGGTTCAAGCCATGACGGACGTTGTCACCATCCAGCAGGAAGGTATGCACGCCCTGCGCATGCAGGCGCTTCTCGACCTGGTTGGCGACGGTGGACTTGCCGGCGCCAGACAGACCGGTGAACCACAGCACCTTGGGCTGCTGACCCTTGATCCGAGCCCGCGCGGCCTTGTCCACGTCCAGATGCTGCCAATGCACGTTGCCAGCACGGCGCAGGGCGAAATCCAAGGTGCCGGCGGCGACGGTGGCATTGGTCTGCCGGTCGATCAGGATGAAGCCGCCCAATGCGCGGTTCTGCGCATACGGGGCAAACGCCACCGGCTCGTCCAGCGACAGGTTGCAGTAGCCCACCTCGTTCAACTCAAGGCGTTTGGCGGCCAAACGTTCCTGCGTATTCACGTCAACGCGGTGCTTGATCTCGCTGATGTTGGCGGCCACGGTGCGGCTGCCGATCTGCAGCCAGTACGGGCGGCCCGGCAACAAGGCGGCATCGTCCATCCACAGCACATGCGCAGCGAACTGATCGGCCACTTCCGGCGGATCACCCGCTGCGGCGATGACGTCGCCGCGACTGACATCGACTTCATCGTCCAGGGTCAACGTCACTGCCTGACCTGTGGAAGCGACTGCCAGCGGACCATTCGGCCCCAGCACCTGTTTGACCGTGGAACGGCGCGCCGACGGCAGCACCACCACCTCATCACCTACGCGCACCTGACCGGCGGCAATGGTGCCGGCAAAGCCACGGAAATCCTGATTCGGTCGATTGACCCACTGCACCGGCAGGCGCAGTCCGCTGGCGGCGTCGTGCGCACTCAGCTCGACCGTGTCCAGGTGCTCGATCAGATTGGGACCGGCATACCAAGGCATCGCCGCCGAACGCGTGGACAGGTTCTGCCCTTCCAATGCGGACAGCGGAATCGCCTGCACATTGGCGATCCCCAATTGCGTGGCAAGCGCCTGGTAGTCGGCAACAATGCGCTCGAATACGGATTGGTCGTAATCGACCAGATCCATCTTGTTCACCGCCAGCACCACCTGGCCGATGCCGAGCAGCGAGATGATGTAGCTATGCCTATGGGTCTGGGTCAGCAGGCCTTTGCGCGCATCCACCAGCACCACCGCCACATCGGCAGTCGAGGCGCCGGTAGCCATGTTGCGGGTGTACTGCTCATGCCCGGGGCAATCGGCAACGATGTACTTGCGGCGGTCGGTATCGAAGTAGCGATAGGCCACGTCGATGGTGATGCCCTGCTCGCGCTCTGCAGCCAAGCCGTCGAGCAGCAATGCGTAGTCGATGCGCTCGCCCTGAGTGCCATGGCGACGACTGTCTGCTTCCAGCGCGGTCAGCTGGTCATCGAACAAACGCTTGCTTTCGTACAGCAAACGGCCAATCAAGGTGCTCTTGCCATCATCGACGCTGCCGCAGGTGATGAAGCGCAGCAGCGGCTTGGTTTCGTGGGCTTTGAGGTAGGCAGCGATGTCGGAAGAAGTGGTCACGGCGCTCATCAGAAATACCCCTCCAACTTCTTCTTCTCCATCGATGCGGACTGGTCATGGTCGATCAGCCGGCCCTGACGCTCGGAACTGGTCGATACCAGCATCTCGGCGATGATCTTTTCCAGGGTGTCGGCTTCGGATTCAATCGCGCCGGTCAGCGGATAGCAACCAAGCGTGCGGAAACGCACCTTGCGCAGCTGCGGCACCTCGCCCGGATGCAGCGGCAGGCGCTCGTCATCGACCATGATCAGGCTGCCGTCGCGCTCGACGACGGGTCGCTCAGCGGCGAGGTAGAGCGGTACCACCGGAATTTTTTCGCGATAGATATAGAGCCAGATATCCAGCTCGGTCCAGTTGGACAGCGGGAATACGCGTACGCTCTCACCCTGGTGGATGCGGGCGTTGTAGAGGTTCCACAGCTCCGGGCGCTGGTTCTTCGGGTCCCAGCGATGGCGGTCATTGCGGAACGAGAACACCCGCTCCTTGGCCCGTGACTTCTCTTCGTCGCGGCGCGCACCGCCGATGGCGGCATCGAACTTCCACTTGTCCAATGCCTGCTTCAGGCCCTGGGTCTTCATCACGTCGGTATGCACGCTGGGACCGTGGCTGACCGGGCCGATGTCGCGGGCAATGCCGTCCGGGTTGATATGCACCCGCAGTTCGGTGCCGGTCTCGGCCACCCGGCGGTCGCGGAAGGCGATCATCTCGCCGAACTTCCAGCGCGTATCCACGTGCAGCAACGGGATCGGCGGCACGCCCGGCGCGAACGCCTTCAGCAGCAGGTGCAGCAATACCGAGCTGTCCTTGCCCACCGAGTACATCAGCACCGGGTTGTCAAAGGCGGCGGCGACTTCACGCAGGATATGGATGCTCTCCGCTTCCAGGCGGTCGAGGTGTGACAGGGGTGCAGTGGCGGTCATTGCGTGCCGAATCAAGGAGGCGGGGCCCGAGGGCAAGGGTAGCAGCGAAGCCGGACGGGACTCCGGACAGTCCGCCGAGTGTGGAGGGGACACTGCGCCGATTGAAATAAACGCAGGGCATGAAGCGATAACCGCTGCTCCTTTCCCCTGATGGCGCGCTGTACCTAGCATCGGTCATCCCTACCTAGACCGGAATGGAAATGACCGCCGCCGCCACCGTGCCACCCAGCCCCTTGCCCGAAGACCGCAGGGTCCTGCTGTCGCAACTGGTAGCCGGTCTGGATGGGAACAGCCTGTGGTGGCTGTCCGGGTTTGCCGCCGGGTTGGCGCAGGGTACCTCTCCCACTGCCCTTACCGTCATCTCCGGCGGCCAAGCCGCACAGCCAGCGCAGACCCGGCTGACCGTTGTCTATGGCAGCCAGACCGGTAACGCCCGCCGCGCCGCCGAGCAACTGGCCGCGGAGGCTGAAGCGGCCGGCCTGCCGGTGCGGGTAGTCCGCGCCGATGCCTACGCCACCCGTGAGCTGGCCAACGAGCGCCTGCTCTATATCGTCATCAGCACCCAGGGCGAAGGCGACCCGCCGGACGACGCCATCGGCCTGGTCGAATTCATTGCCGGCAAGCGTGCGCCCAAGCTGCCAGAGCTGAAGTACGCCGTGCTGGGTCTTGGCGACTCCAGCTATGTGGAGTTCTGCGGCATCGCGCGCAAGCTCGACAGCCGCCTGGCCGAACTGGGCGCCACCCGCCTGCAGGCTGTAGGCGAGGCCGACCTGGACATCGACAGCGTGGTCACGCCTTGGCGCAGCCAGGCACTGATCAATGCCCGCACTGTGATCGGCGAAACCGTCACCACCACGCCCAGCAATGTCACTCCCCTGCGCCATGCCGGCGCGTGGACCGCCCTGCACCCGTTCAGTGCCGAACTGCTGTCGCGCCAGGTCATCAGCGGCCGTGACTTCAAGGGCCCGGCCTATGCCAAGTACGGCAGCGCGGCCAAGTCCGTGCATCACCTTGAGCTTGCTCTGGAAGGCAGCGGCCTGCACTACGAACCCGGCGACGCACTGGGCATCGTGCACCGCAATCCGGCCGAGCTGGTCGAAGCGGTGCTGGATGTCACCGGCCTCGATGGCGCGCTGCAGATCGAACACGACGGCCACAGCCGACCGCTGGCGCAATGGCTGGGCGAGCATCGCGAGCTGACCCGTATCTCGCGCCCACTGCTGACGTCAGTAGCCGAGCGTAGCGCGCATCCGGAACTTGCGCGCCTGCTCGATCCGGCACAGAAGAGCGAACTGGCCGCCGTATTTGAAGACCATCAACTGGTCGACGTGCTGCGCCGCTGGCCAGCCGAGTGGAACGCCGAAGCCCTGCTCGGCACCCTGCGCCCCGCCGCCCAGCGCCTGTACTCCATCGCCTCCAGCCGTAAGCGGGTCGGCGAAGAAGTACATCTGACCGTCGACGAACTGCGCTACCACGCCCATGGCAGCGAGCACGTAGGCGCCGCCAGCGGCTTCCTGACCGCACTGGAAGAAGGTGCGCAGCTGCCGGTCTACATCGAAGCCAATGAGCGCTTCCGGGTACCGGCAGACAGCAGCCGCGACATCATCATGATCGGCCCTGGCACCGGCGTCGCGCCGTTCCGTGGCTTCGTACAGGAACGCGCGGAGATCGGCGCTACCGGTCGCAACTGGCTGTTCTTCGGCGCGCGCCACTTCAATACCGACTTCCTGTACCAGAGCGAATGGCAGGACGCGCTGCGCCGCAAGGAACTGCATCGTCTGGACCTGGCGTTCTCACGCGACCAGGCCGACAAGGTGTATGTGCAGCAGCGCCTGCGTACCCGCGGCAAGGATCTGTACGACTGGCTGCAGAGCGGCGCGCATCTCTATGTGTGCGGCGCCATCGCCATGGGCAAGGACGTGCATGCAGCACTGCTGGATGTACTGCGCGAACACGGCGGGCTGGATGAAGACGATGCCCGCGACTATCTGACTCGACTGCACACGGAGGGGCGCTATGGACGGGATGTGTATTGAGGCTTGAACGCTGCGATCTGATCCAGCACCGGCTTCGCGGCTCACGCCGCTCCTACAATCTCTGATTCCAGATAGCGAAAAGAATGAGCACCCACTCCGTTGAAAACATCAAGGCCGACAGCAACCGCTTGCGCGGATCCCTGCTGGAAAGCCTGGCCGATCCTGTCACTGGCGCATTGCGGGAAGATGACCAGACCCTGATCAAATACCACGGCAGCTACCAGCAGGACGACCGCGACGTGCGCGATGAGCGCCGCCGGCAGAAGCTGGAGCCGGCCTACCAGTTCATGATCCGCACCCGCACCCCCGGCGGCGTGATCAGTCCGGAACAGTGGCTCAAGCTGGACAGCATCGCCACCCGCTACGGCAACCATTCGCTGCGCATCACCACCCGCCAGGCGTTCCAGTTCCATGGCGTGATCAAGCGCGAGCTGAAGGCGACCATGCAGGCGATCAACGCCGCGCTGATCGACACCTTGGCCGCCTGCGGTGACGTCAACCGCAACGTACTGGTTGCCGCCAACCCGCTGCTGTCCAGCGCACACGCCACCCTGTACGCGGATGCCGCACGCACCTCCGAGCACCTGCTGCCCAATACCCGCGCCTATTACGAAATCTGGCTGGACGAAGAACGCGTGGCTGGCAGCGGCGCCGAGGAAGAGCCGATCTATGGCGCACGCTACCTGCCGCGCAAATTCAAGATTGGTTTCGCGCTGCCGCCGCTCAACGACGTTGACGTCTATGCCAACGACCTTGGCTTCATCGGCGTGCTCGATGAAGCCGGCGAACTGCTCGGCTATGACGTGACCATCGGCGGCGGCATGGGCGCTACCCACGGCGATGCCGAAACCTATCCGCGCATTGCCAACAGCGTCGGCTTCATTCCGCGCGACGCACTGCTCGATGTCGCCACCGCCACCGTCACCACCCAGCGCGACCTGGGCAACCGCGAGCTGCGCAAGCGCGCCCGCTTCAAATACACCATCGACGACCACGGCCTGGACACTGTTGTGGCCGAGATCGAACGCCGCGCTGGCATCCGCTTCTCACCCTCGCGTGCAGCCGCATTCGAGCACAGCGGCGACCGCTACGGCTGGGTCGAAGGCGACGATGGCCGCTGGCACCTGACCTTGTCGCTGCAGGCTGGGCGCATCGCTGATGTAGCCGGTGCCCCGCACCTGACCGCCCTGCGCGAAATCGCCCGCTTTGTTGAAGGCGAGTTCCGCATGACCGGTAACCAGAACCTGGTCATCGCCGGCGTGCCCGCTGCACAACGCGCGCAGATTGACGCCATCGTGCAAAGCGCGGGCCTGGACATCGGCAACCGCGCTCCGACTGCGCTGGCACGCGCGGCCATGGCCTGCGTCGCCCTGCCCACCTGCGGTTTGGCCATGGCCGAAGCCGAACGCTACCTGCCAGAGTTCAGCGCAAAGCTGCAGCCGCTGCTGGAACAGCATCAGCTGACCGATGCCCCCATCCTGCTGCGCCTCTCCGGCTGCCCGAATGGCTGCTCGCGTCCTTACCTGGGCGAGATCGCCTTGGTCGGCAAGGCGCCGGGCCGCTACAACCTGATGCTGGGCGCCGACCATCGTGGCCAGCGCTTGAATACGCTGTACCGCGAGAACATCACCGAGCCGGAAATCCTTGACGCACTGGCGCCACTCTTCGCCCGCTATTCCGGTGAGCGCGACGGCAGCGAAGGCTTCGGTGATTTCCTGCACCGGGCCGGCATCGTCACTCTTCCTCCCTACCCTACCCATCGCCATATTTCCGTGGAACTGCAAGCATGAGCGCCCTGCCCAAAACCTCTCACAACCCGTCGGTAACCCTGCCTGACGACCTGGGCCCGCTCAATACCCTGCTCGATTCGATGGACGCGCAGCAGCGCGTGGAATGGGCACTGCAGAACGCACCCGGCTCGCACGTGCTGTCGTCGAGTTTCGGCGCGCAGTCGGCGGTGACCCTGCACCTGCTCAGCAGCCAGCGCCCGGATGTACCGGTAATTCTGATCGACACTGGTTATCTGTTCCCGGAGACCTACCGCTTCGCCGACGAGCTGACCGACCGCCTCAAGCTCAACCTCAAGGTCTACCGCCCGCAGGTGAGCCGCGCCTGGATGGAAGCCCGCCATGGCCGTTTGTGGGAACAGGGCGTGGTCGGCATCGAGCAGTACAACAACCTGCGCAAGGTTGAGCCGATGAAGCGCGCCCTCGACGATCTGCAGGTAGGCACCTGGTTCACCGGTCTGCGCCGCAACCAGTCGGCAAGTCGTGCCAATACGCCGGTGCTGCAGCGCCGTGGTGAGCGCTTCAAGGTCAACCCGATTGCAGATTGGAGCGACCGCGACGTGTGGAAGTACCTGCAGGAGCACAAGCTGCCCTACCACCCGCTGTGGGAACAGGGCTACGTGTCCATCGGCGACTACCACACCACCCGCCGCTGGGAAGCCGGCATGCGCGAAGAAGACACACGTTTCTTTGGCCTGAAGCGCGAGTGCGGATTGCACGAAGAGATCTGAGCCGCGATACCGCCTTTTGTAGGAGCGGCGTAAGCCGCGAAGCTATTGCTGTATCAGGTCATGCGTGCAATTCGACCCAGATCGTCTGCTTCGCGGCTTACGCCGCTCCTACAAAAGCGAAATCGACGCCCGCCTCTCTGAGGCGGGCGTCGTTGTTTCAATACCGGTAATCCAGCTTCAACCAGAACGAGCGACCCGGCTCATTGATCCGCACCGGATCGGCCGGAAAGCCGAAATCCGCACTGCCAGCCAGATTCAGATGCTCGGCATAGGCGCGATCAAACAGATTGTCGACACCCACACTGGCACGCAGCCCGTCATTGATCCGATAGCCGCCGTTGAGTGACAAGGTCGCAAAGCCCGCACTCGGCCCCAGGTCCCGCGCGACTACATTGCCCTCATCCTGCGCCACCCGGTTCTGCCGGCTGACCGCACGCAACAACGCCCCCACCGACCAGCGCGCCCGCTCGTACGATGCAGAGAAGCGACCTTCCAACGGTGGAATCTGTGGCAGCGGCCGGTTCTCGCTGCGGTTCTCACCCCAGGCATAGGCCAACGTGCTGCCAAGCTTCCACGCCTGCGTCGGTCGCCACTCCAAACCTGCTTCGGCACCGGCGATGCGTGCATCCACATTGCGGGCCTGGGTACTGCTGCCCATCATGCCGCCGCTGCGGTACTGGAACAGAATGTAGTCCTGCAGGCGCCCGGCATACGCCGATACCCAGGCATCAAGCTTCTCGCTGCGGAACTGCAAACCCAGATCCAACTGCGTGGTCTGTTCCGGCCTCACGCCCGAGAAAGCATTGAGGCTGCCGACTGGCCCGGCATTGGCCGAGAACAACTCCCAGTAGTCGGGCATGCGCTCGCTGTGACCGATACCTGCATACCAGGTCCAGGCCTGGCCATGATCGCGTTCGTAGCGAAGGAAGCCGCTGCCGAGATCCTCCTGACGCTGTTGCCCCGCCGTTGGATTTGGCATGCTCATCATGCCGGTCGTCGCCCGCCGATCCTTGACCGTCGCCTTGTCCAACCGCAAACCACTGATCCAGCGCTGCGCCGTTCCTTCGCCCAAGGTGAGCTCGGTGAAAACGCCCTGGCTGCTGAAATCTGCATCACGCTTCCACGGCGTCTGCTGCCAGGTATTGCGCCCCATGCCGTTGCGACTGCGATGACGACTATCCTGCGCATCGATGCCGGCGACGACTGCCACATCCTGCCAGCGCCATTCGCTGCTGACGCGGCCGCCGCTGGTGCGCCGCTCCACATTCGAAGCCATCGGCATCGGCATGCTGCTGGCCGGGTTGGGCGTGCGCAGCGTGTAGTTGTCCATCAAGTGATCTGCATTGTTGTAATACAGATTGGCCTGCAGCTTGTCCCAGGCACCGGGCAGATTGTCGCGTTCGAACCGCAGGCCGTAGCTGTCGCGTTTGAATGCGGCGCCATCCATGCCACGCCCGGCGTAACGGGCAATCGCATCACCAGTGCCGGCTGTGAACTCAACCACGGTGTCAGCATCCGGCGTCCAACCGATGGCAGCATCGGCGTTCCACTTGCGCCAGCGCGACGGCACTACATCGCCATTGCCATCACGGTAGTCATCGGACTCGGAGCGGTTGCCGTTGACCCGTACGTAGCCGGGACTGCTACCAAACGTTGCATCCAGCATCTGGTCATTGCGATTGTTGGAACCGCCCAAGGCACTGGCCTTCAACTCCATGCCCGGGCCATCGAAGCGCGGCGTTTCACGCTCGAAGCGCACCGTACCGGCAGATGCCCCCGCGCCCCAACGCACGCTCTGCGGGCCTTTGATGACAGTCAAACGGTCATAGGTTTCTGGTGCGATATACGACAACGGATTGTCCATCCGCGATGGGCAGGCACCGATCAGATTGCCGTCATTGCTGAGAATGTTCAGGCGTGAGCCGGACATGCCGCGTAGCACCGGGTCGGCATTGGTGCCGCCGTTACGGATAGCCGAAAATCCTGGCACGGTTTTCAAATAGTCCGCGCCATCACTGGCTGGCACCGGCTGCCGCGGCAGGCGCGGATCGGTGATCCACTGCAGCGGCGAAGATGGCGCCACGGCGGTGACCACCAAGGTGTCCAGGGTCCGGGTCAGATCTCGCTCGGTAGCGTGGGCCAGAGATGGAAACAGCGCCATGCAGACGCAGACAGACAGGCATGCCGGAGCACCCGGCATACGGGAAAGGGATTTCATGCAATTCTCCAATACGACACGACCACGCGTTGCTCAACAGCAGCGCGCGGCAAACAGGAAAGGTGGCGTTATCTGGAGAGTGCGGGCGGCCCGCGTGGCGGATGCGCGGGCCAGCGCAGGCTTACGAGACGAAGCGTTTTGCGGGGAGATTGTGGCGCCAGTCGATACAGCAACGGCGCCAGTATCAGGATCACCGCCAACCATGGCAGCAGGCGCGATGCCATGGTGCAATAGTCGCAGGCTTCGCCATGGGCGGCGTGGGGATCGGCGGGCGGCGAAGGCTTCACATCTATTGCCGCCAGTGCCGGTGCCCGGTGCGACATATGCTGCATGTCGTGATGCCCTTCATGAACATCGGCTGGCATCGGCATCGCGACTTCATGCGCGGCATGATCCATTGCGTTCATCGGCAGCTGCTGGGATTGCAGCCAGCGGCTGACCACCGGCGCTACCGCCATCAACAAGGCAGCGGCAAAGGCCAGCAGAAGCACAAAGGATTGGAAGCGAGCCGAACGCATGACCCGCACATTTTATCGGCACGACAAATGCAGAGACTGCCGCAAAAGGTGCGACCGTTTGCCGCACACCCCATTCACACCGGCAGTCCGTAGTGCCGAGCCATGCTCGGCAGGGGCTTTGCCAGCAAAGCCTCACCCCGACGGCTGTTGTAGGAGCGGCGTAAGCCGCGAAGCTGACTTCAATGAAATGGCCAAATCATCTACAACCCGACTGACCACCAGCTTCGCGGCTTACGCCGCTCCCACAAGATTGGTCACAGTCTACGGGTAGAGCATCAGCGGAGCATGGCTCCGCTCTACCTCTGATCTCCTGTACGCGTGCGTGAAGCACAGTAGTGCCGAGCCATGCTCGGCAGGGGACTTTGCCAGCAATACATCACCAGTGCGGGTGTTGTGGGAGCGGCGTAAGCCGCGAAGCTGAGCTGAATGAATTCGCAGGATTACCTGCAACCGATTGGGCTATCAGCTTCGCGGCTTACGCCACTCCCACAAGATGTTCCAAGATGTATCGGTAAAGCCTCAGCGGAGCATGGCTCCGCTCTACCGGTGATCTGCTGCGTTTAGACCGTAATCGTCTGCGTCAACGATTCCCAGGTCGGCGGTATCGGCCAATCGGCCTGCTGATTGCCATCCAACACCCGGCGCAGATCACGCTTGTCGATCTGCGGTGCAAGCACGTGCACCAGCTCTAGAGCGTAATCACGCAATACGCGATCGCGTGGTAACACCGCCCAGGCGATGCACTCGGGGATCGATGCCGGCGCAGGCCAGGCGCGCAGGTCGGTGTCATTGGCGCTCACCGCCATCTCCGCAAGCAAGCCGACACCCAAACCGGTGCGCACATAGGTCTTGATCAGATCCGCGTCCAACGCGGTCAGGGTCAGGTCCGGCTCCAGATCCAACGCGGCAAATGCACGACGCAGCGACGAACTGGTGCGAGTGGAAGATTCATAGCTGATCAATGGATGGCTGGCCAATGCGGCCATGTCCGGCGTCACTCCAGCGCGGTCCAGCGGGTGGCCCTTGGGCACCAGCACCAAGCGGCGCCAGCGATACAAGGGCACCGCGATACCGGTACTTGGTTCGCCGCCTGCAGTACTGATGATGGCAATATCCGCATCACCCTGGCTCAGCAGATCCAGCGCATCACTTTCAGCAGCCTGCTGTAGATGCACGCTGACCTGCGGGTAGGCCAGTTTGATGCGTGCAACCGCTGGCGGCAGCACGAAACGCGCCTGCGTATGGGTGGTGGTCAGGATCAGCTGGCCGTGGCTTTCGCGACGCTGGTTGGCGGCGTAGGTGCGGATGTTGTTGGCTTCGGCCAACACGCTGCGCGCACGGCTGATCACTTCTTCGCCGGCCGGCGTCACCGACTCCAGGCTTCTACCCTTTCGCACGAACAACAGGAAACCCAACTCGTCTTCAAGCTGTTTGAGCTGTTTCGACAACCCCGGCTGGGTGGCATGCACCCGTGTCGCGGCGAGCGTGATGTTCAGCTCGGCATCGGCAATAGCAACGAGGTAACGCAGTTGGGTAAGTGTCATCGCAGTGTTGGAGAGAGATCTTCAGTAAGGAACTGTGAAGAATGTAGGCCAAAACGGTCTCGATACTTATAACCTAAAGTTATCTGACGTGGGGCGGTTTTCATTTCCGGCCCTGCGGGGCCGGCGCTACGGTCACGGTCCTTACTCCGACTACCTCCGCCATCGCCTTGGACAGCCCCTTGTTCCCCCTGTTTGCCGACCTCAAAGGTCGGGCCGTGCTGGTCGTTGGCGGGGGCGCGGTAGCCGAGCGTAAAACCGAGGCATTGCTGCGTGCTGGCGCCCTGCCCCGGGTCGGCGCACCGGCCTTGAACCCGGCGCTGCAGCAATTGGCCGATGGCGGCCGCATCCAATGGTTGAATGGTCAGTTCGATCCGTCCTGGCTGGACCAGGCGATCTGGTTGGTGATTGCCGCCACCGACGATACCGCCATCAACCGCGCCGTCGCCGAGGCCGCCGAAGCGCGCCGGATCTTCGCCAACGTGGTCGATGATGCAGCGCTGTCCGGCTTTCACGTACCAGCAGTGGTGGAACGTGGACCGCTGCAGATCGCCATCTCCAGCGGCGGCGGCGCACCGATGGTTGCCCGCCATGTGCGCCGCCAGATCGAGGAACTGTTTGATCAGGCCTGGGGCCAGCTGGCGCAGCTGGTCAGTCGCAAGCGCGGGCTTATCCGCGAGCGCTTCCCCGAGTTGGCCGCGCGCCGTCGCTTCTTCGACCGGCTGATTGAAGGCCCGCTGCTCGGTCTGCTGCGCGCACGCCAGTCGATTGCTGCCGAAACCCAGCTGCTGCTGGACCTCGCGGCCGAAGCGCCGGTTCATCCTGGCTCGGTGGTACTGGTTGGCGCAGGCTCCGGCGATCCCGGCCTGCTCACCCTCAACGCGCTGCGCGCACTGAATCAGGCCGATGTGATCCTGCATGACCGTCTGGTCAGCGCCGAGGTTTTGCGACTCGCCCGCCGCGATGCCGATTTCATCAAGGTAGGCAAATCCGCGCAGGGCCATAGCACCGCGCAGGAGCACATTCATGCTTTGATGCTGGAGCATGCCCGCGCCGGCAAACGCGTGGTGCGGCTCAAGGGCGGCGATGCATTCGTGTTCGGCCGTGGTGGCGAGGAGCTGCAGTTCCTGCGCGCGCACGGCATCGCCTTCGAAGTGGTCCCCGGCATCACCGCTGCGCTGGCCTGCGCCGCTTACGCCGGCATTCCACTGACCCACCGCGATCATGCCCAGCAGCTGCGGCTGGTCACCGCGCACTGCAAGGACTCGCTGGACACGCTGGATTGGAAAGCACTGGCAGAGCCGCGACAGACCCTGGTGTTCTACATGGGCGTGGCCGCGCTGGCGCAGATCCGCAGCCACCTGCTCGGCGCCGGATTGGCCGCCAGCACGCCATTTGCCCTGATCGAAAACGGCTCGCGCGCCAACCAACGCGTAGTCAGCGGGCAATTGCGCCAGCTGCCCGAGGTCGCGGCGCAGCATGATGTGAAGTCTCCGGCGCTGCTGATCCTCGGCGACGTGGCGGCGCTGGCCGATGAACTGCACTGGTTCGGCGACGCCCCGCTGCACGCAACGCCACCTGTTTCCTCACTTTCCGCAAAGACAGCACCGCCCACACTGGCCGACGCCGCCTGACCACCTCCCCGGAGATTTCAATGGCTCTGTACAACAGCATCCTGGACACCATCGGCAATACCCCGGTGGTCAAGCTCAACCGCCTGGCTCCGGCCGGCGTCGACATCTACGTCAAAGTTGAGTCATTCAACCCGGCCGGTTCGGTCAAGGACCGCTTGGCACTGGCCATCATCCTCGACGCCGAGAAGAAAGGCCTGCTCAAGCCCGGCGACACCATCGTCGAAGCCACCTCCGGCAATACCGGCGTGGCATTGGCAATGGTGGCCGCTGCGCGCGGCTACAAGTTCGTCGCCACCATGGTGGAAACCTTCTCCATCGAGCGCCGCAAGCTGATGCGCGCTTATGGCGCCAAGGTGATCCTGACCCCGGCCGCCGAGCGCGGCAGCGGCATGGTGCGCAAGGCCAAGGAGCTGGCCCAGCAGCACGGCTGGTTCCTGGCCAGCCAGTTTGCCAATCCGGCCAACCCGGCCTATCACCGCCAGACCACCGCCGCCGAGATCCTGCGCGACTTCGCCGGCAAGCGCCTGGACTACTTCGTCAGCGGCTGGGGCACCGGCGGCACCCTCACCGGCGTCGGCGAAGTGCTGAAGCTGGCCCGTCCTGAAACCCGCATCATCGCCACCGAGCCGGCCGGTGCCGCGCTGTTGGCCGGCAAGGATTTCGCCCCGCACAAGATCCAGGGCTGGACCCCGGACTTCATCCCGGAAGTACTCAACCGTAGCGTCTACGACCAGTTGCTGTCGATCCAGGACGAACGCGCGATTGAAACCTCGCGTCGGCTGGCTGCCGAGGAAGGCATCTTCGTCGGCATCTCCTCCGGCGCCACGGTTGCCAGCGCACTGGATGTGGCCGCCACTGCCGAGGCCGGCTCGGTGATCCTGGCGATGCTGCCCGATACCGGCGAGCGTTACTTCTCCACGCCGCTGTTTGCCGACATCAACGACGGCTCCGACGACGACTGGCTGGCCGGCCTTCCGTAACCGTCGTTACTTAATCCGTCAGCAACGCGAAGGCCGCCCAGTGCGGCCTTCGCGCGTTTTCGCGTCTTTAAATCACAGCAGGTGAGACTGGACGGGCGCAGACTGCAGCGGTGCCCGGCATGGCGGTTGCCGTCACATTTTTCTCATACATCGCAATGGAAGATCACGGCCATGAACATTGAAGTTTGGCAGGGCGACATTACCGAACTGGCGGTTGACGTCATCGTCAACGCAGCCAATGAAACCCTGCTTGGCGGCGGCGGTGTGGATGGGGCAATCCATAGGGCCGCAGGCCCCGGCCTGCTGCGCGAATGCGAACAGCTGCCCGAGCTGCGTGCAGGCGTGCGCTGCCCTACCGGCGAAGTGCGCGCCACCGGCGGCCACAATCTGCCGGCCAAGCACGTGTTCCATACCGTCGGCCCGGTGTGGCGCGATGGTCGCCACGATGAGGCTGCGCTATTGGCCAATTGCTATTGGCAGTCGCTGCGCCTGGCCGAGCAGATGGGTCTGGAGTCGATCGCGTTCCCGGCGATCAGTTGCGGGGTTTATGGCTACCCGCTGCATTCGGCGGCAGTGATTGCCGCGACCGAGACCATGACCTGGCAAAAGAGCCATGCGCGGCCCTCGCGGATTGTGCTGGTGGCTTACAACGCTGCTGCGTTCAAGATCTATCAGCAGGCATTGGCCAGCGCTGGGCCGATGCAGGAGCAGGCGGGCTCTGTGCTGGCGTCGTTTGCGGGTGGATTTGCGCCTGCGCATTGAGGGCTTGGCTGTTCAGGAGCCAAGCAAAAGCAAAAACCTACCCCTCCCCAGCCCTCCCCTTCGCTGCGCGAAAGGGAGGGGTAAAGGCGGCTACCCGCGATCTGTCCGACCTTCATGAACAGCCCCCTCCCTTTGCTGCAGGCAAGCGGAGGGTTGGGGAGGGGGAGCTCTTAGCAGCAAACCCATCACCCCAGCTCACCAGCCACCCCATAAACCCAGGCATCAAAAAACCCCTGCAGCGAGCGCCCCGCCGCACGCTCCATCGCCTTCTGGAAATCTGCCGTAACCACCGACTTTCCATCATTGGCCTGCGTGTACTCGCGCAAACCGCGCCAGAACAGCTCCTCGCCTAATTCCAACCGCAAGCGGTGCAGCACGTAAGCGCCTTTCTTGTAGACCACCGCACGATCATCGGCGCTGGGTTTGTTCCAATCCGGGTATACCAATGGCCGATCAGCGCCCTTATCCCGCAGCGCCAGCACCCGCTGCTCCCAGCCCTGCACCATCGCCTGGTACGCCGCTTCGCCCTGCGCGTGCTGCAGCCACGCAGCGGTCATGAAGTTGGCAAAACCTTCGTTGAGCCAGAAGTGTTCCCAGCTCTTGCAAGTAATGCGATTACCCCACCATTGATGCGCGGCCTCGTGCGCCATCAAGCCCGTCTGGGTGGAATCTGCAAGTACCTCCTGCCCATAGGCTTCGGACATCAGCGATAGCCCAGCCATTTCCTGGCCGATGGTGCGTTCCACCAAGGCCTGACGGTAATCGCCCTGATACGCCAGGCCCGCACGCTCGGCGAAGAAATCAAGCATGTCGCCAGTGGCCGCGAACAGCTGGCGCAGTTCCGCTTCGGTGCGATCCAGCGAGTAGTAATGCAGCTTGCTGGCAGCATGCGACTGTTGCGCATGCCGGTAAGGTGCCGCCGCAAAACCGTAGACATAACCCGGCATCGGTGTGCGCAGCTGCCAGCGGTGCTCGATGCGACCATCCTGCAGCTGCCGTGACGGCAAGGCATCGCCTACCGCGGTGCTTTGTAGATCCTTGGGTAGACGCAATGCCAGCATCAAGGTGGCGCGCTCGTCCGGCGCATTGACCGAGGGCATCCACTGATCGGTGGAGAAGATGGTGTAGACCTCATTGCGCGCCGGTGCGAACTCCAAGCCGAAACGCGGCTTGCCGTGGTAGTGCAGGCGCACGCTGGTCTCCTCGCCGGCGGTCAACGGCGCTGCCAGACTGACGGTCAGCTTTCCATCGGCCTGCTGGAAGTTCACCGGCTTGCCATTGTGCGCGGCTGAATCGATGAGCAGTTCGCCACTGTCCAGAACCAACTGCTGTAGTGGAGCGGTTGCGTTGAATCGGACAAGGGTTTCACCCTGCAGCTGACCAGCGGCGATATCCAGATCGAGAGTGGTTGCGTAGTGCTGGATGTCGAAGTTTCGTAGTTCCGCAGCGAAGGCGGGTACGGCTATGGTCGATGCGAACAGTCCCAGCACGATTCTGCGATGCATCCGATCATCCCCAACGGAAAATCTGATTGTAGGGCTGTGCTGCGGAAATCGTGGAAATGGTGAATTTGTGGGAGCGGCGTAAGCCGCGAAGCTTGCGAGGCTGAAGCCCTACAAGGTGTTTGCAATTGCAGCCATGCTGGTGGTTTGATCGGAACCGACTTCGCGGCTTACGCCGCTCCCACAAAAACAACAGCCAAAAGCAGAAAAGAAAAACGCCGGCTGTTAGCCGGCGTTTTTTTATTCACGTGGGGCGGCTTATCAGCCTTCCCACTTGCCCTGTGCAGCCAGGCCGTTTTCCTTGGCACGCTCGTACACGGTCTTCTGTGCGGCAGCGTAGTTGCCCTTCATGTCCTTGGCCCACAGCTTCAGTGCAGCCTGCTGCATGGCACGGCCGTAGGAGAAGCTCAGCGGCCACGGCAGGGTGCCCACTTCGTTCATGGCATTGAGGTGAGCGGTGGACTGCTCATCGCTCTGGCCGCCGGACAGGAACACGATGCCCGGCATGATCGCCGGCACGGTCGACTTCAGGCACATCACGGTCGACTCAGCCACTTCCTCGATATCAACCTGCTCGTCGCAGGTCTTGCCCGGGATGACCATCGAGGCCTTCAGGATGGTGCCTTCCAGCACCACGTTCTGCTGGTACAGGGCGTCGAACAGCGAACGCAGGGTGGCTTCGGTGACTTCGTAGCAGGTCTCGATGTCGTGGTCGCCGTCCATGATCACTTCCGGCTCGACCATCGGCACCAGGCCGCATTCCTGGCACAGCGCGGCATAACGGGCCAGCGCATGGGCGTTGGACTCGATGCAGGTGCCCGACGGCATGTTGTCGCCGATGTTGATCACCGCACGCCACTTGGCGAAACGCGCACCCAGCTTGTAATACTCCTGCAGGCGCTCGCGCAGGCCGTCCAGGCCTTCGGTCACCAGCTCACCGGGGCAGCCGGCCAGCGGGTGCGCACCCTTGTCGACCTTGATGCCCGGGATCATGCCGTGGTCGGCCATGTACTTGGCGAACGGCACGCCGTCCTTGGTCGACTGGCGGATGGTTTCGTCATACAGGATCGCGCCGGAGATGTGCTCGTTGAGCTTCGGCGTGGTCAGCAGCAGTTCGCGGTAGGCACGACGGTTTTCTTCCGTGTTCTCGATGCCGACGCTTGCGAAGCGCTTGGCAATCGTACCGGTGGATTCGTCAATGGCGATGATGCCCTTACCCGGGGCGACCATGGCCTGGGCGGTTTCAGCCAGCAGTTCGATGCTCATGAGGTTCCTGTGACAGCGTGCGGGAAAACCCGGATTATAGCCCGGCACGCTCACCGGCTGGCTGCCCGCAAGGTCTGGAACCGGTTTCAGGCTGTCATGTCAGGACAAAGCCTGTCCGCTCCGATCAACTTTTGACCGGAGCGGTGGCTTGCCACAGGTACCGCTTAGAGGTCGCCCAGACCGCTGGCGCGGCCGTCGTTACCCACTTCCAGCAGACGCAGGGTATTGGTGGCGCCATGGGTTTCCATGTGCTCGCCGCTGGTGAACACCACGCGATCACCAGCTTCCAGCAGGTTGGACTCGACCAGCAGACGGATGCTGCCGCGCGCAGCCTCGCGCGGGGTGAAACCACGGCTGTCGAAGTTGATCGGGAACACATCGCGCATCAGCGCCATCTGCCGGCGCGCACCGTCATGGCGGGTAACCGCATAGATCGGCGACTTGGCGCGGAAGCGCGACAGGTAGCGCGCGGTACCACCGGATTCGGTCATCGCCACGATGGCGCGCACGCCCACGTGCTGGGCCAGGAACATGGTCGCCATGGCGATGGCCTGGTCAGCACGCTCCAGGTTGCGCGGCGAAGCGTTGAAGTCGGTCTCGGTCTGGAACTGGCGCTCGGCGCCCAGGCAGATACGGGCCATCGCCTCGACCGCCTTGACCGGGTAAGCACCGGCTGCGGTTTCAGCCGACAGCATCACCGCGTCGGTACCGTCGATGACCGAGTTGGCCACGTCCAGCACTTCGGCACGGGTCGGGATCGGGCTTTCGACCATGGACTGCAGCATCTGCGTGGCGGTGATCACCACCTTGTTCTGCGCCAGCGAGGCCTTGATGATCTTCTTCTGCAGGCCCGGCAACTCGGCATCGCCGATTTCCACGCCCAGGTCGCCACGCGCCACCATCACCACATCGCTGGCGTCGACGATCTCTTCCAGGTTCTCGATGGCTTCGGTGCGTTCGATCTTGGACACCAGCGCGGCATAGCAGCCATGCGACTCGGCGATCTCGCGCGCATCGTTCATGTCCTGCGCATTGCGGCAGAACGAGACGGCGATGAAGTCCACGCCGATCTTGGCGACGATGCCGATCAGCTCCTTATCGCGCTCGGTCAACGCGCCCAGCGACAGACCGCCGCCCTGCTTGTTCAAGCCCTTGCGGTCGGACAGCACGCCGTCATTGAGCACGGTGTTGATGATGCGATCACCCTGCACTTCAACAACCTGCAGCTGCATCAGGCCGTCGTCGAGCAGCAGCACGTCGCCCGGCGCCACGTCCTGCGGCAGGCCGAGATAGCTCACGCCCACCTGATTGGTGTCACCGGCCGGTGCCGAGGTGCTGGCGATCAGGTCGAAACGGTCGCCGGCCTTGAGCTTGATCTTGCCTTCGGCAAAACGCTCGATGCGGATCTTCGGGCCCGGCAGGTCGGCCAGGATGCCCACTTCCACGCCTACGCGCTGGGCGGCGGCACGCACATCAGCTGCACGCTTGGCCTGGCCGGACGGATCACCGTGGGAGAAGTTCAAACGCACAACATTGACGCCGGCGCGGAACAGATCGTCCAGCACGCCCGGCGCGTCAGTTGCCGGCCCGAGGGTGGCGAGGATCTTGGTGCGGCGCTGACGTTCAATCATTGTGCGTGGTCTCCCTAATAGACCGCCGAAAGTAGCACATCCATTGCATGACAACGATGTCGCATACGATTTCATACGACACTTTCTGCTGTGTCCCAAAGACAGGCCAGACAGTCAGTTTGGACATACCGTACGGTATGACAACGCGGGACCTATAGCAGGTTTGCATAGGTCGATAAGCCAAGCACATAGTTCAGCACGCGGATGTTGCTGTTGCGTGTTGGCTCGAAGGGAAATCATGCTGCTTTGCAGCAAGAGAAATTGACAGTGGAGACATGCAGAGGACATCGGGTGACAAGCGGCGCCAGCGCGGCACGGACACCGAAGGGCCTTCCCAAGTACCCTTCAGATCGTCATTCCCGCGCAGGCGGGAATGACGAATCAATATTTACTGTGCGCTCAAAGCATCGCGGCTCCGAGTGCGGGAGCCGCGAAAACCCCAAGCCCATCAATCAACCGCGCAACACCGCCGCCAACTCATCCGGAGTAGCCGCCAACGCACCAGCCCCGGCAGCCTGCAACTCTTCGCGACCACCAAAACCCCACAGCACACCGACATTGCGCATGCCATGGTGACGCGCGCCTTCGATGTCCATGCGCCGGTCACCGATCATCCAGCACTGCGGCGCCTGCAATTGCAGACGCTGCAAGGCCTCGGCGATCAACTCCGGCTTATGGCTGCGCGAACCATCTTCGGTTGCGCCGATGATGTCCTCGAAGCAGCCACCAAACGGCAGGTGCTCGACGATGCGCCGCGCATGCGGCTCGTTCTTGGCGGTGACCACGGCAAGCCTATGGCCGGCCGCGTGCAAGTCCTGCACGACATCACCGATACCCGCGTAGATGTCGTGTTCCTTCCAGCCATGCACATCGAAACGCTCGCGGTACAACTCCACCGCCCGCTCCACGCGCAGGGTGTCGCCAAACAACGGCTTGAAGCTGGTACGCAGTGCAGGGCCGATCCACTTGCGCAGCTCGGCATCCCCCGGTACCGGTTGATCCATCTGTTCCAGTGCATAGGCCACGCAGCGGGTGATGCCGACGGCTGAATCAATCAGCGTGCCGTCGAGATCGAAGAAGAAAACATCGCGGCTCACTGGCCGCGAGCCTCCAACGCTGCAACCGCCGGCAAGGTCTTGCCTTCCAGGAACTCCAGGAACGCGCCGCCACCGGTGGAGATGTAGCTCACCTGCTTGGCGATGCCGTACTTGTCCACTGCGGCCAGGGTGTCGCCACCGCCCGCAATCGAGAACGCATTGGAGCCGGCGATGGCCTTGGCCATTGCTTCGGTACCCTTGCCGAACGCATCGAACTCAAACACGCCGACCGGGCCATTCCAGACCACGGTGCCGGCCTTGGCGATCAACTCCGCGTACTGCGCAGCAGTCTGCGGACCGATATCCAGAATCATGTCGTCAGCTTCCACCGCATCGACCGCCTTGACCGTGGCCGGCGCGTCAGCGGCGAACGCCGAAGCAACCACCACGTCGATCGGCAGCGGGATTTCAGCGCCGCGGGCCTTGGCATCGGCATCGATCTTGCGCGCGGTGTCGAGCAGGTCGTTCTCGACCAGCGACTTGCCCACGCCATGGCCCTCGGCAGCGATGAAGGTGTTGGCGATACCGCCACCGACGATCAGCTGGTCGACCTTGCTGACCAGGCTGGACAGCAGTTCCAGCTTGGTCGAGACCTTGGAGCCGGCCACAATCGCCAGCAGCGGCCGCGCCGGATTGGCCAGCGCCTTGTCCAGTGCGTCCAGCTCAGCCATCAGCAGCGGGCCACCAGCGGCAATCGGAGCGAAACGGATCACGCCATGGGTCGAGGCCTGCGCACGGTGCGCGGTACCGAAGGCATCCATCACGAACACGTCGCACAGCGCGGCGTACTTCTGCGACAGCGCCTCGTCATCCTTGCCCTCGCCCACGTTCATGCGGCAGTTTTCCAGCAGCACGATCTGGCCGGGGGCCACGTCGACGCCGTCCACCCAGTCCTTGACCAGCGGCACGTCCACACCCAACAGCTCGGACAGGCGCTTGGCCACCGGCGCCAGCGAATCGGCTTCGCTCCACACGCCTTCCTTGGGACGGCCCAGGTGCGAGGTCACCAGCACGGCAGCGCCTTTCTCCAGCGCCAGCTTCAGGGTCGGCAGCGAGGCGGTGATGCGCTGTTCGGAGGTGATCTTGCCGCTCTCGTCGATCGGCACGTTCAGATCCTGGCGGATCAATACGCGCTTGCCGGAAAGGTCGAGGTCGGTCATGCGAACGATGGACATGGCAGGATCAGCTCCGCAAAGTAGGGGGAAACCGCAATTCTCGCCCGCCCCGCCGACCGGGGCAAACCTTGAGTGAAATGGATGTCAGCGCGCCTACCGCAACCCGAGCTCTCCAGCCCCCGCCTGCGCCTGCGCGAGGTCCGTGATGACGACGCTGCGGCGCTGTTCGCCATCCACAGCGATGCGGGGGTGATGCGCTACTGGAGCTACCCGGCCTGGACCAAACTGGAACAGGCCGAACAGAAGATTGCCGACATCCAGCGCCAGCGCCGCGAACTGGACATGCTGGTCTGGGCAATTGCCGACGCTGACACCGACTTGCTGATAGGCAGCAGCTCCATTTTCTACATGGACCTGACACAGGCGCGTGCCGAGATCGGTTACAGCCTGCATCCCGACTGGCAGCGCCGCGGCCTGGCCAGCGAAGCCCTGCAGCTGGTGCTGGGCTACGTGTTCAACGAGCTGGGGCTGCGTCGTATCGAAGCCGACATTGACCCACGCAACCTGCCCTCATGCCGCCTGGTGGAAAGTTTCGGCTTCGTCCGCGAAGGTCTGCTCCGCGAACGCTGGCACGTAAACGGCGAAATCTGCGACAGCGCCATCTACGGCCTGCTACGCCAGGATTTCAAACTGCAGAGCCGAGCCATGCTCGGCTGAAGCCTTACCAGTCGTCTCACCGTTGTAGGAGCGGCGTAAGCCGCGAAGCCGAAAATGCGAAAGCTGCCTGAGCTGACTGCAACTGCAGCCATCTTGCCAGTTTCCTTTGCACCAGCTTCGCGGCTTACGCCGCTCCCACAAGTGCACCGAGAAAGCCCCTGAGCATGGCTCGGCACCACGGCTGGTCTCTAAGACAGCCTCTGGGCGCGCAATGGGATCTTGCCCAGCGCGCAGAACACAGCTGTCACACCGAAGCTGCACCAGCTACCGACGAATAGTTCAGAAAGAAGATCATGCGACTCGGGCGGCTGTGTGCTTCCCGAAACAGACCAGGCAGCCCATAACCCTCCGCCCAGCAACGTTGTGAATAAACACAACCGCACAGCATCCAATCGCCGCGCCCAATAGAGCAACGCCATCACCGGAATGCATATGAACAGTAGACCGATGTAACCGAAGGCTACGGAGACTATCGCTACCAAGGGCGAAAGCAGGGCCAGGTCAAACGAGGTAAATGGCCCCGGCAAACTGACGCCAAGCCCGGTCAGTGCGAACAGTGGCGTAAACAGCGGCGCGGCGAACGCCAGTTCGTCTGGTGAGGGACCTTCCAGCTGTGGGAATCTTCTGGACATCACTGTTCAGACCCTTCGGAATATTGTGAAAAGCAGCTGCCTTCGCAGAGCACTCACCAGCGCAACTCATAGCTCGGCAGAGATCACCGCAGCGCAGGTGAAGTCTTTGCCTAGCCTGGCTCAGCACTACGACCTCGGGCTTCATCCAGATGATCGTAGATATCCAGCTCCAGCCCAATGCCGCGCATCGTCAACTGCAACAGAGTTTCCGATGGAAGCACCAGACCATCATTTGATGAGCCCATGAAAACCCCACAGAAGAAATCCATGCTGTACCTGCTGCCGAGTAACTTCCACGTGGCAAGCTCAGATGTCATCTTCCCAAGCAGCTCCGTGATCTGCGCCGCGAAGTCCTCAGGCGACCGATCAATGGAACATAGCTTACATCGTCCGGTTGGCTCGACGTACTTCACCCTATCGCTGCCAATGATACGAGCATCGCCTTTTGCGGCAGCCGAGGTTGGATCACACCCAAGCAGCGCTGAAATCTCGGCAGGCACCAGATCGTCTCCGAACACACGGAATGTGACTACAGAACTCTCGGCGATGCTCATTCGAGATACCCCAACTGTTTGGCCGAATGCCACGGAATCCATTGGTCAGAAAATCACAGCGGCAGGCGATGCACGATGAAGTTCACCACGTTCTCCATCGCGCCCGGATCAACATTGCTCAAGCCGATCACCACGTAGCCCGACTCAGGCAGCACCACCAACGACGTATTCGCGCCTGGTGCACCACCTTCGTGCCCGTACTGCCGCTCCGTGCCCTGCCCGCTGACCATGAAGCCATAGCCATACCAGGCTTTGTTGTTCTGCGGTGATGTGGCCAGCGCCAATGATTCGGGTGATATCAGCCGACCAGCGCGCAGTGCTTCGGCAAACTTCAGCATGTCGCCAACCGTGCTGTAACCACCACCAGCTGATGTGCCGCGCCATGGCAGCGTTTTGGTTTCCTGCACCCACTCACCCTCAACCTTGGCATAGGCAACCGCACGCGCCGGCACAGCCGCGGATTCCGGCTCCGAGCCAGTCGCGCTCATTCCCGCAACACGATAGATATGCTGATCCACATAGTCGTAATACGACTGCCCGCTCACCGCCTCGACGATCGAGCCGAGCAGGATATAGCCGTAGTTCGAATAACCATCCTCACTACCCGGGGTTGAGCTTGGCGGCGCGGCACTGGCAAGGCTCCAGTAGTCGTTCAAGGTCCGCAAGGATTGCGAGCGCTTTTCGAATTCCTCACCGAACACGTCACCAAGGCCGCTGGTGTGATTGAGCAGCTGGCGGATGCCGATTGCCCGGGCCACTTCCTGGTCAGGATAGTTCTCAAGGTGCGTGGCGACCGTGTCATCCAGCGACAGTTGGCCCGCCTCCTGCAACTGCAGGATGGCCACGGCAGTGAACATCTTGTTCAATGAGGCCAGACGGAACCGGGTTGTTTCATCCACGCCAACAGCGCGCTCGCGGTCTGCGGCGCCGCCATGCCAGCCCAACAAAACCTTGCCGTTCTTCGCCACCAGCAGTGCACCGGACAAGGTGTCGGCAGCACGCGCGGCATCCAGCCTTGCCTTGCCTGCAGCCAGCACCTCTGTCCGTGACATCCGCTGCGGCTTGAACTCATCCGGCAGGTCCATTCCTTCCAACTGCAGCTTGGTGACATCAAACCGGTCCGCAGGATCCAGATCCAGTGTCGCCAACACCCCACGATCAGTCATCTCCGACAGCAAGATCAGCTGCGCATTGTCCGCCGTGCTGGATTTGACTCCCAATAATTTGAACGTACCCAGTGATTGACGGATATCCAGAAAGCGTTGCGCCTCCTGCCCAACCTTGTAGTTGGCCAGGAACGTCTGCAGCGCGTCGCGCTCACCGCTGTTGTATGCAGCAAGCCACAATTTGAAAACCTGCTCGGCATGGGCATCGGGCAACGGCTGCCTGGCAGCGGCGACAGTCGAAAAACCAAGCAGAACTGCAACCGCAAATGACTTCAAACGCATAAGCCAGCCGATCCTTTCCATTGCCGGCAACGCCTGTAGTGCCGAGCCATGCTCGGCAGGGGCATTACCGACCAAATTCGGTTGTAGGAGCGGCGTAAGCCGCGAAGCTGATAAACCAACAGAGAAGAAAACCAACCCCTCCCCGGCCCTCCCCTTCGCTTTGCGAAAGGGAGGGAGACAAGCTGGTCAGGCGCACTGGGAAGGCCCCTGCCGAGCATGGCTCGGCACTACATCAGGTCTCTTTTTTTTCTGCGCGACTGCTGCGAATCAGGCTGAACGCAAAACCAGCTACCGCCAGCGCGCCAAACACCAAAACCACCCACAACACGATGTTTTTCCAATCGCGCGGTGCTTCGACCTGCTGATAGGCCGCATCGCCGGCACGCTGCGCACCCGCGCCCAACGTCGCTGCGACCGGCTGCCATTGCGCGCCGTTATGAGCACGCAAGGCCTCCAACATCGGATCCAACGCTGCCTGCGCTTTGCCTTCATCCGCGCTGCCTGCAACCAACAGGTAAGGCGCGCGGCCCTGCGCAAGAAACACCACGCTGCCGGGGCGATAGCCCAACCGCAACGCAGGTGCAGCAGCAGGCACCGCGCCGGGCTCTGCCTGCAGACGCCACTGCCTGTCATCAACGATGCCCGACGTTTCCAACGGCAGTGAACGCTGCTGCTTGCCGGCCTGGCTGAGGTTCCACGCATTCCAACCCGTGGTCAGCGTCTGCCAGACCGGTTCACCATCGGCAGCGCGCGCGCGGTCTTCGTCGCGACTGGAGACGGTCCAGCTCACCGCACTGTTCGGCGGCATCACCACATCCAATCGCTGCACCGGGAATCGCCCCTGCAAGCGGTACAGATAGCCATCCTTGCCGTTGCCGCCCGCAGCAGCCTGAAGTTCCTGCCACTGCCAATCGCCAACCTCGACCGCATCGGCGAACTCACCGCGCAGGCCCTGCAACTGCGGCGCGCCGCTGCGCTGCAGCGGTACCAGACGCAGATAGCGCAGACCTGATTCGACCTTGATGCTGTTGCTGCGCAGCTCATTGCCCTGGTTGCGCAGCTGCACCAACCGCACCTGCGGATCCAGCACCTGCCAGCCACGCAGGTCGTCGCTGCCTTCGAGGCGATAGCCCAGATCCAAGGTTGCCGCCGTGTCACTCCAATCAACCAGCAGTTTGTGCAGCTTGCCGGCCTCGTCACCGAGATCGATCAGCCATACCGGGTCAGCGCTGCTGGCCGCGGTTGCCGCGCCCACCGAATTGCGGATGGATACCACTTTGCCAGCAGTATCGCGTTCCACCACGATGCTCAGGTCCTCATCGCCGCCTGCGCTGGCTGCAGGCAATGCAAACCACTGCAGCGGCGCGATACGCAGCGCGCCGCCCAGTGGTGTTGCAGCGGCATACACCGCGCTGGCCACCGGCTTGCCGTCGGCATCGATCACCCGCACATCGCGCAGGTCACGCCAATGCACCGCCGAATACACCGTTGCATCCAGCGGCACCCGGTAGGCGCCGGCATCGGGCTGGGACAACTGCAGCGGCCATTGCCCGGCAAAGTCATCGGCGGCGATTGCGCTGAAAGGCAACAAGGCCAGTACCAGCAGGCGCTTGATCATGCGGTTGTTTCCTCGTTGTTTGTTGCAGCACCCAGCCGTCGTGGCGGTGCTGGCGCCAGCCAGCCAACCAAGGTGCACAGCAGTCCGTAGGCGATGAAGGCACCGATACCGAGCAGGTCACCAAGATTGCCGCGGTCTACCAGCAGCAGCTTTGCCAGCACCACGCTCATCAGGATCGCACCGGCTAACCACAGTCCCCATTGACCACGACGCGAACCGCTGATCCAGCCGATCACACCCAGCAGGCTCCACACCACGGTCAGGCTGGTCTGCGCCAACTTGGTGCCGAGCAGGCTTTCGTTCCACGGCACATCACCCCAGTGATGCACGGCACGCAGCGTCATTATCGTGACAAGTACCAGTGCAGCCACTGCCGTGCCCACCAACTGCATCGGCAGCACTGCTGCGCTGCCGTTCTGGCGCAGGCGCATTGCCAGCAGCGCAAGCACCGCGATCTCAGCGAGCTCCAATGGGTTGAACACGACAATCCATGGCAGCGGTGCTGCCGAACCGGCGCTGGCCAAGGAGGTCAACCACCACAAGCCCAATACCGCGAATACCGCCATCTGCAAGGCTGGGCGATAGCGATCAAACGCCTCGCCGAGCGGCTGCGACAGCCACGCCCAGCGATACATCGACAGCACCGCCAGCAGCAGCCACGGCAGCGACAGCAACATGCCTACCCAGCCTTCGGCCAAGCTGAAGCGATCGCCGATATGCCAGGCCAGCAGCGACAGCACGGTCGGCCACAGCAGCCACCAGGCCAGCTGTGCCAAACCGGCGACCACACCGCTACCTTCGCGCAGGCACATCAGGCTGCGCACGCCCAAGGCGGCGAATACCGTCCACGCAATCGCCCCATAGCCCGCGAACGGCTGTCCGTACTCGGACACCTGCAGGAAGGCCACCGGGAAGGCCATCACCAGACAGCCCAGTGTGGTCAGGGACAGTGCCAATGCAGGCGCACGCCGTTGCACTTCCGCCGCCAGCCAACCGGTCACACCGAGCAGCAGCAGCACTGCGTGCAGGCGACTGTCGATCTCGACGAAATCACCGATTTCCAGGATCACGTTGCCCAGCCACCAGGCCAATGCCCACAGATAAGCTACAGTCGCCACCTGCAGATTTCCCGCGCTTCGGTACCACCATGCGGTGGCGAAGCCGGCCACGGCGATCAGCAAGGCGCCCATGAAGGCAGCGTTGGCGATGGCAGTAGTGGCGCTGAGATGGCTGCCCGACACGCCAATCGCCAAGGCTGCGGCGGCAGCCAGTTGCAGGCCAATACCCGTCCAGCGCGCCAGTCGACGCTCCTGGGTCAGGCCCAGCCAGACCAGGCCCGCGCCCTCCAGCGCGAACACCGACGCGGTTGCCTTGGCCGACAAGGCCAGCGGAACCGCCAAGGTGGCAAAGCCCACGGCGAGAATGGCGTAGCCGCGTGCCAACACATTCAAACGTTCGTTGTTGATCAGCGTGCGCGCCAATACTGCGTACAACGCCGCTACGCCCAGTGCACAGAACGCCAACGGCATGCGATCGCCCTGCAGCAACGCGGCCTGCAACGAGAAAGCGATCAGCGGCGTACCAAACAGCAGGCAGCCATCGATGCGCGCATTGCCGGCGGTACTGGCCTTGCGGGCATACAACAACGGCAACAGCAGATAGAACACGAAGAACAACACCAGAAATGGCTCGGTGCTGTTGAAATTGGCCGGGGTGTATTTCAACACCCCCCAAGCGGTACCAATACCCCAGGTGAAGGCAAAACCCAGCAGGTTGAGGATGCGCCACGGCCGCACCCAGGCAATGGCGAAGATGCCGGCATTGAGCAGCGCGTAATACGAGAACAGTGCCACATGGTTGCCGCTACCGTCCGACAACCAGATCGGTGCCATGAAGCCGGCCAGCACACCGAGGATGGCCAGGGTTCTGCTTTCCTGCAGCACCGCCATCACCGACAGGCCGGCAATCAGCACCACACTCAATGCAAATGCGGCGCCCGTACCGATCATTCCGTAGTTCTTGCAGGCGGAAAACACCACCAGCAACAGGATGCCGATCATGCCGCCCTGCATCGCCAGGGCGAAGGTGCGGTGGCTCTCACGCTTGCGCCACGCGAACACCAGACCTGCCAAGGCAGCGGCACTGATGCCGGCCAGACGCAGGCTCGGCGGCACCACGAACCAGCCCTGATCGCTTGCGTACTTCAGCAGTGCGGCAACACCGGCCAGCAACACCAGCATGCCGACCTTGACCGGCACATTGCCGCTGGTCAGCCATTGTTTGGCGTAGGCCAGCGCACGTTCGATGAAATTGGGTTCGGCCGGCTCTGCCGGCTCGGTCCGAGCCCAAACCTGCTCCGGAGGCGGTTCACGGCGCGCAGGAATGGGGCGGCGCGGCTCGCTTGCCAGTGGATCCAGTGGGTCTGGCCGGGGCGGCAATGGCGGTGGTGCCGGAACAGCAGGCTCAGGCGCAGAGACTGGCGCTGCGGCCACAACCGGCTCGGCAACAGAATCTTCCGGATCCACCTCCGGTTGCATCCAAGCATAGGGCTGGGCGGCCTCGGCGCGCTGCCGCCGCGGCGTGGCTTCAGTCTCACCAGCATCCAGTCGCGCTTCGAGCACGGCCACGCGGCGCTTGAGCGAGGACACCGATACCAAGGCAATCACCAGCAACACCGGCATCGCCAATGCAGCCAGTACCAGCAGTACTACCAACAACACCCAACCCTCGTCCATTGATCATCCTTGTGCACCTGAACGTGCTGCATCACCTTATCCACGCCACCTGAAAACGCAAGGTGCCCCCAGTCAGCTTCAGCCCGCTCCGCTATCGCAATGCTGTTCACCCAAGCATTTGAGCCACCTTGAGCCCAAACAGACCACCCTTTGTGGGGGGGGGGGGGGGGCCCCGCCCCCCGGGGGGAAAACGTGGAGGGGAGTAAACAGCGGCCGCCCCCCCCCCAGCAGGCGGGGGGGGGGCCGCCCCCCCCCCACCCCCCCCCCCCCCCGGGGGGGGGGGCGGGCCGGGTGGGCGGGGCGGGGCGGCCCGCCTCCCCCCGGCCACGCACACGCGGGGGGGGGGGCGGGGGTGGGGGGCGGGCGTACCCCCGCCAAGCCGATAGCAATGCGCTGCCATTTGGCCTGCGATCTCCGCGCAGGCAGCCGGCTTGCCTTCAACCGGC